>JBIKHW010000119.1:0-9014 GCA_044361935.1 Limnohabitans sp.
TGGCGGTGTTGCTCAAGCTGATACTGGCCGTGGGCGACAGGCGGTCAATCGCGTAGTTGGCGCTTGTGGCGGCTGCACCTTGGTTGCCCGCCACATCGGTGTAGCTGTTGGCCAAGCTGAGCACATTGCTGCTCGATTGCACCTGACCCGGTGTAAAAGTACCCACCCAAGTGCGGCCACCATCGGTGCTGGCCAAGGTGCTCAGGGTGCCGTTTTGGACGGTCACATCTGCGTTGCTGAAACCTGTGACTTTTTCCGTGAAGGTGATGGTGACGGTGGAGCTTTCCCCGGCCAGCATATCGGTGTCGCTGAAGCTGATGCTGGCGCTAGGCCCCTGGCTGTCGATGGCGTAATTGACGCTGGCGGCCGCTGCGCCAGAATTACCCGCCACATCGGTGTAGCTGGCCGACATCACGGTAATGCTGTTGGTTGCATCTTCGATGGCTGCGTCGGCTGCAAAAGTTCCCGTCCAGGTGATGCCTCCGTCTGTGCTGGTCAGGGTGCTGAGTGTGCCGTTGTCATCGGCCGTGCCCGTGCCACTGATCGTGGGCGTGTCATCGTTGGTGATGCGGTCGCTGGTGGTGCCACTGTTGCTGGCGTCATTGAGCTGAAATGTGAACGAAGGCGCACGGGTGTCCACGCTGTAGAGCGCGCTGGCCGTCGTGCCTGCATTGTTGGCCAGGTCACTGTAGGTGCTGGCCAGTGCCAGGGTGTTGTTCAAGGCCAGAAAGTTGGCCGTGGGGGTGAAAGTAGCCGTCCAGACCGTGCCATCGGCATTGGCTGTGAAAGTGCTCAGCGTGCCGTTGGGCGCACTGACATCGCCATTGGAAAAGCCCTTGACGGCTTCACTGAACGCAATAGTCACGGTGGCGCTCTCACCCGCTGTCAACGATGTGTCACTCAAACTGATGGTGGCTGTCGGCGCGAGTTGGTCCAATGCATAGTTGGCGCTGACGGCGCTGCTGGGGGCCTTGGTGTCCACGCTGTAGTTGCCGCTGGTAACGGCCAAACCGATATTGCCGATCAGGTCGCTGTAGCTGTTGGCCAGCGCAATCGTGTTGAGGGCCGCCTCGGTGTTGGTGTTGGGGGTGAAAGTGCCGGTCCAGGTGATGCCGCCATCGGCGCTGGAGAGCGTGCCCAGGGCACCGTTTTGCACCGTCACGTCTTCGTTACTAAAACCCTGCACCTTTTCACTGAAGGTGATGGTCAAGGTCGTGCTTTCACCCGCTTTGAGGGCTTCATCGGCCAGTGCAATGACCGCTGTGGGCGCTTTGGTGTCCAGGCTGTAGTTGCCACTGCTGCCGATGGTGGCAGATTGCGGTTGATGGTCTCTGCACTCTGAACCACACGCCCTTTGGCATCCAACATTTTGATTGACTTCATGATTTTACTGATTTTCAAAAATTTAACAACAAAGTAATCAATTTACTTATTGATGAATTTTTTTGATTTAAGTGAAAAATTTCATAAAAATTATTCAATAAATCATGAAAATCAAGAACCTCTAATTGGGGTACTCCTTAAAAAAACTGCTAAATTACTAAAATTCACAAAAATAATCACTCAAATTATCAAACACATTTCGCGTGCCAACTTCGCCAGCGTGTGGACGACATCTGACTCGTTTCATGGTTCAAGCTCAATGCAGCAAAACTTCAAGGGCAGCAAGCCATGCCCCGCCAAGAATTCAGTCCCGCAGGACAAGCAGTACATCCGAGCGAAACTCGCGACCATAAAGAATCAAGACCACCAAGGCTGTAGCCAAGACCAAGGCCAGAGGCGAAAAAAACCAGGCCATGGCAGCGAACGAAAAATAGTAAGCCCGCAAGCCATCGTTGAAGGTCTCGGCCGCAGCGCTCACCAGGTTGCCCGCCCGCTCGGCAAAATGCTGGCGGTCAAACCGCTGAGCGGCAAAGTCTTCTGGCGGGGGCATGGCCCCAATGACCAGTGCCACAAAGGTGTACTGCCGCATGGACCACGAAAAACGGAAGAAGGCATACACAAAAATGCCCACCAACACCAGGATCTTGAACTCGAACACCAGCAGGGGCGTGGGTTCGGCAAACGGGATTTCACCCACCAGCTCCGCCGCCTTGTCGGTGGTACCCAAAAGCGCAAACAGACCACCAATGATGATGATGCTGGTGGACGAGAAAAACGCCGGGGTTTGCGAGAGATTCTGGGTGATCAGGCCGTCCAGCATGCGGGGGTCACGGCCTGTGGCCTGCATCATCCACATCTGACGGTAACGGTTGGTGGTGGCAATCAGGCTTTGGTCCCGCAGGCCACGCACCTTGGCCAGCCAGGCGTAACCCACCCACATGCCAAAAAAACAAATGAGCCCCAGCCAATCGAGCCAAGGAAGCATGGTAATAATTTTCATGTGCCTGATCGTAACAAGTGCTCAGCTCAAGAAACCAGCTTTACTAAATGACACCAGTCTCGAAGGGCTGCGGGGATTTTTTGAATGATCACGTTCCGTCCCTCATGATGTACCCATGAAATTTATTGCCCCCTTGCCCCTGCTGGCTCTTCTGAATGCCTGCGGCGGCGGCGCGGGCACCCCAAAACCAACCGAAGGTCAAACCGGTAGCCAGACCGGCGGTCAAACGGACGGTCAAACGGGTGGCCAAACCACCGGCAAGCCCATCACCATCACCGACCAAACCGGAGTGGCCCGTTATCACGGCCAGTCTGACTGCACCGCCTTTGTGCTGGCCCTGCGCAATGACGCAGCCCCGACCAACGCATTGACCAACGGGCAGGGCGCGCAAAACTTTTCGGATCCCGCCACACCTTATGCCGTGTGGCGCAACCGCGCCGTAACCACAGACCGCTTGGTGTTTTTCTACACCGCCAGCACACAAGCAGCCCAGACAACCGTTCAAGTCTCGGAAATCACCTACAGCAGCATGAACCAGACTTGGCGGTGTTGAGGCTCAACGCCACGGTGGGCCAACTGCGGGCGCAGGGCATTGAGCCCATTCAGACCCACAGCAGCCCGCTGGCCAGCGGCAGTCCGATTCAGTTGATAGGCGCGCCCAGCAGTGAATTTTTGCGCCAAGGGGCCTGCCAGCAAGGCCCGCGCGTGGACGTCACCGAGTTTGTCTGGGTCTGGACACAACTGCAATCGAACGCCTGCGCCCAAATTTAGCCGGGCATGTCCGGTTCACCCGTTTTTGACCCCGTCAGCCGCAAAGCCGTGGGCGTGATCAACACCACCGTGGGCATGTCCGAGACCGGCAACTGTGACCTTGGCTCGCCCTGCGAGATCAGCGGCCAAGGCGCACCGCCCCGGGCTCAAACCAGCAATAACGTACCCATTGACGGCTTGGCCGCCTACTTTATGCAAGGCCAATGGGCACCACAAGCCGGGGGGCGCCCCCTTCCCTTGGCATCCGGCCTGGCGTTGCTGCCACAAGGTCTGTTCAGCCCGATGCAACACCCCAGCAGCAGCATACGCTGTCAATTGGAGGACTCCGGCAGCGCAGCCAAGCAAGTGAAATTCAACACGGCGGGCCAGGACCGCTGCAAGACCGACACGGGCTACAAGACTTACCAGGCAACACAATTGCCGCATTTACCCATACAAGAAGGCCTGCACCTTGGCGCGTACGCAAAAACTAGCGCCTGACGGTGCACCCGATTGAGGTGGACAACAGGACCCCTACCGCTGCGCCCATCGTTGAAGTGGCCCCACTGGATGGCCAAGCCCGCCGAGTGAGCTTGACGTTCAAGCCCACCGCAGTTTCGGGCTACGACACCTCGACCTCGGCCACCAAAGCAGGTTGAAGGGCCTTGCCCGACTCGGCATTCGCACCCTATTTTCGGGTGACCTTGGTGCTGGTCGTACCGGTTAACCTGTGCGTCAAAGTCATTGACCGGGCAAGCAATACAGGCCGCGTTTGGGTGCAGGCCATACCCTGTAGGGCAGAAAAGGCGCGATCAGCCGCGCAGCTTGGACGCCACTGCAGCCACGCGCTCGCCGTAGGCTTTGGCCGTGTCCAGATCGCCTTGGGGAATGTCTTCGGCCGGGCTGGTGGGGCCCACTTGGGCCATCAGACCGGAGTTTGAGCCGATGCGGTTGATGGTGCCGTCGTTCATGGCGGGCTGGCCCACCCAAATCATGCCTTGCTGCATGGATAAAGTGATGAAGTACTGAATGGTGGACAGCTTGTCGCCGCTGGGGCTGGCCGAGATGGTGAAGCCGCCCGCGACCTTGTCTTTCCAGGCACTGGTGAACCAGCGCTTGGACGAGGCGTCTGCAAACTTCTTGAACTGCCACGAAGCCATGCCCATGTAAGTGGGCGAGCCAAAGATGATGGCGTCGGCCTCGTCCAGGGCCGCCCAATCGGCGTCTGAGATGTTGCCGTCGGCGTCGATGGCGATGCTTTGGGCGTTCGCACCTTGGGCCACAAATTGGGCGACGCGCTGGGTGTGGCCGTAGCCGGAATGGAAAACAACAACAGTTTTAGCCATGAGAAAAGCTCCTTTGAGGGGTTGAGGAAAAAGGGTTTAGTGAGGTGAGATGGGGGATGGATTCCCGCATGCGCGGGAATGACGGATTCATATTCATGGGGCGAGGTCGAAGACAAGGACTTCCGCCTTCTGGCCATTGGCCAAGGCCAAAGACGGTTCGGATTGCAGCATGGCCGAGTCACCCTCATTGAGCTGCTGGCCGTTGACCTGCAAGCGGCCACGCACCAAAAACACATAGGCCTTGCGCGCCGGGTCCAAACTCATATGGGCCGTCTCTGCGCCTTCAAACAAACCCGCGTACACGCGAGCATCGGCGTGGATCTGCACCGTGTGATCGGCCGCTTGCGGGTCTGCAGGAGGCGCAGCCACCAAAGCCAATTGCCCGCGTTTGGCGTTGCCTGGCACAGTTTTTTGTTCGTAGCCGGGATCAATGCCCGTCACGTTGGGCTCGATCCAGATTTGCAAAAAGTGGGTCTGCTCACCCTGGGCATGGTTGAACTCACTGTGGCGCACGCCAGAGCCCGCGCTCATGCGCTGCACGTCGCCCGGCGGAATGCCCTTCACATTGCCCATGCTGTCTTGGTGCGCCAAGTTGCCCGACAGCACGTAGCTGATGATTTCCATGTCGCGGTGGCCGTGGGTGCCAAAGCCGGTTTCAGGTGCGATGCGGTCTTCGTTGATGACCCGCAGGTTGCCAAACCCCATGTGGGCCGGATCAAAGTAATTGGCAAAAGAAAAGCTGTGTAAGGACTTGAGCCAGCCATGGTCGGTGTAGCCGCGTTCGGCAGATTTGCGAAGGGTCAGCATAGGGGTTCTCTTGAATGCAATAACGTAACTTTAAAGACCGAACACATCCATGAGGTGCAATTCGTTTGCCGCCATCATTCGAATTATTTGAATTAATATATACCCATCATGCAAAGCCCCAAAGACTGGCTCACCCCAGACGCCCTGTTCATGCTGCAAACCATCGACGAGCAAGGCAGTTTTGCGTCCGCCGCCCGCAAGCTGAACCTGGTACCCAGCGCCTTGACCTACCGGGTGAGGCAACTCGAAGACGCGCTCGATGTGCTGCTGTTTGACCGCAGCTCTCGCCAGGCACGTCCCACAGCGGCGGGCCAAGAGTTGCTGCGTGAAGCTGGCCGCTTGCTGCAAGACATCGACGTCGTAGCAAACCGGGTCAAGCGCGTGGCCACCGGTTGGGAGGCTGTGTTGACGGTGGCCGTGGACAGCATCATCTCGCGTAGCGTGGTGATGGATTTGTGTGAGGCCTTTCTCGCACTGAACAGCCCGACCCGCTTGCGCATACGACACGAAACCTTGTCCGGCACCATGGCGGCCTTGACTTCCGGGCAAGCAGATTTGGCTTTGGGCGTGGCGCTAGGGCAGCACATGGCCGCAGACATTCAGCAAATGGCGCTGGGTGAAGTTCCTTTTGTGTTTGCCGTGGCGCCCCAGCACCCCTTGGCCCAAGCAGCCGAACCCTTGAGCAATACCCAACTGGTGCAGCACCGCATGGTCGCTGTGGCCGACTCGGTGCAGCGCGGAAGCGGCCTCACTGTTGGGCTGCAAGGCGGTCAAGACGTTTTCACCGTGCCGGATATGCCGAGCAAACTGCAAGCGCAACTGCGCGGTCTTGGCGCGGGTTTTTTACCCCAAAGCCTGGCAGCACCCTATGCACAGAGAGGCTTGCTGGTAATCAAGCGCACCGACCAGTCCCGCCTGAGCGCGGTGCATGCCGCCTGGCGCGACAGCCGTATGAGTCCTGCGGGCCATGCCCTGCTGTGGTGGACCACCCAGCTGGGGAAAGCCACCACACGAGCGGCTCTCTTGGGCAAAGTTTGAATCTTTGACGATCAGCTGTGCTTAACCTGCATGCGGCCTTTGGTAAGGGCTACGCTGAATAAGGCCACCATCAAGATGACTCGAACCTTATAGACCGACGGAGCAACAGACCCTTGCCACAGCGGCCGATGCCGCAGCCGGATTCGAACAATACGGTCATGCTGGCCTTGACCCGTTTACACGTACGGTATGAGCTTCTTCATTGAAGCTCTGGGATTAGCTGGGATTCAGTGTTTTTTACCTCTTCCTGATGTTTCCTTTCAAAATTATGAGGTGACTGGTAATTCAGCCCCGAATGGCGTCTGCGCAGGTTGTACCAACTTTCAATCCAAGTAAACACCGCTAAGCGGGCCTCGGTCTTTGTCTTCCAGCTCCGCCGGGCAATCAGCTCTCACTCCAAGCTGGCATAGAAGCTTTCTGCCATGGCGTTGTCGTAGGCATAGCCCACCCACCTTGCGGCTGTTGACATCGATGACGGTGGACTTATTCAGCGTAGCCCTAGACCCCTGTCAGCAAAACTTCTGTATCGATGATCAGCAGGCCATAGTTGGTAGTTGTGCCGGCCACGGTGTTCGACACGTTGTAGACCGTATAGGTTTGCGGGCCGTTCATCAGTGAGTCCATGGTGATCAGACCATTGGCGTTGACGGTGGTGGTTTCGTTGGCGTCCAAAACACCATTACCATTTAAATCAATGCTCAAGGAACCGCTGGTCAGTTTGGTCGTGGTGGCGTTGAACACACTTACGTCCACCGCATCGCCCGTGTTGCCGTCGATCATCAGACGTGCTCGCAAATTCAGGTTGGCATTGGCCACGTCGGTCAGGTCGCTCAACTCCACAATGTCTTCTCGGGCCAGTCGCAAGGTGTTGTTGCCGCTGCCTGTGAGGTCAATGCGTTCTATGCTGACCCAGTTGTTGGTGCCTGTTTGGGTCAGGTCCAGAGCCAGCTCTGAGCCGTCAAACTTGAGGATGTCCACGCCTGCGCCGCCATCGATCGTGTCGGCGTTGCTGTCATTCATCCAGTTGTTGTCGTACACAAACACATCGCTGCCCAGTTCGCCGCGTGCAATGTTGGCACCTGCGCCGATGATGATGGTGTCGTTGCCCAGCACAGAGCCGGTAATGCCCTCGCCACCGATGATGGTGTCATCGCCTACGCCACCGTCCATCCAATCGCTGCCTGCACCGCCGCTGATGTTATCGTTGCCTGTGCCCCCCAACAGGGTGTCCTGGCCATTGTCGGTGCTGCCGCCATGCATGGAATCGTTGCCGACGCCAGCGTCCATCCAGTCAGCGCCTGCGCCGCCGTCCATGGTGTCATTGCCGCCCATGCCAAAGGCGGTGTCATTGCCTGTTCCCAGCGCTATGGCGTCACTGCCCAGACCCGCCAGAACCCAGTCGCTGCCTGCTCCTGCATTCACGGCACTGGCCGCATCCGAGGTGTAAATCGTGTCGTTGCCTGCAATCAATTCATTGATGGTGTCATCGCCCCAGACCCTGTCTCCACTGGTGGTGCCACCGTTGCGCAGGTCGATGAAGTCATCGCCATACCCCCCCCAGACGGTTTCCGCACCTGTGGAGCCATTACTCACGATGTTGTCGTTGCCAGCACCGCCATGGATGGAGCCTGCATACAGGCCAATTTGCGTGATGCGATCGTCTCCATCACCGCCCATCAGTGTGTTGTTGCTACCCGATGAGCTGATGGTGTCGTTGCCCAGACCGCCCAACAAAGTGCTGGAGCTGCTGGCGCTGTTCACCAAAATGTAGTCATTGCCGTCGCCTGCGTTGACGCTGTTGACGCCGCCTGCGGCGTTGATCCAGTCGTTATCGACGCCTGCATCGATGTAGTCGTTGCCGGTCCCGGTGATGATGGTGTCATTGCCCGCACCGCCCACCACTGTGTTGGCGCCGTCACCCGCGCTCACCCAGTCGTTGTCGGCACCTGCATCGATTCGGTCAGTGCCTCTGCCTGAAAGGATCGAGTCATTGCCTGCGCCGCCTGTGATGGTGTTGTTGCCATGGCCTGCACTGACCGTGTCATGGCCAGCCCCTGCAACCAGGGAGTCGGAACTGTCCAGAGCAAAAACCATGTCATTGCCATCGCCCAAATCGGCTTGTTGGGTGGCGTGGAAAGCGCTGCCCAAATAGACGGTATCGTTGCCTGCACCCGAGTAAACGGTGTCGTCACCAGTGTCGGATAGACCTGCATTGATGAAGTCATTGCCGGAGCCCGTGATGATGCGATCTGCGTTGTAGATGTGGCCTTGATCCGTGATCACCACGTTGTTGCCATCTCCGGCATTGACAAATGCAGCGCGATTCACGACCGTGGTGTCGTTTGCAAAACTGCCATTGAGGCCATCGCTGCCCACAATGGTGTCATCACCTGCCCCCGTGACCACGGTGTCGCCATAGTGGCTAGAGGCCATGTTGATGAAATTGTTACCCCCTGTGACGCTGACAAAATCGACGCCCCTGCCAGTAAAAATGGTGTCATTGCCAAGGCCTGCAAAAATTCGGTCATTGCCCACGTCGCTGCCTGCATCAATCCAGTTGTTGCCATCGCCTGCAAAAACAACGTCGGCACCAGCTCCAGTCATGAACCGTTCGTTGGCCAAGGTGCCCCAAACGGTAGGCACCTGTATTCAACTGGTAGTTGCTGGTTTGAATTGTCATATCTAAAGTT
>JBIKHW010000120.1:0-8949 GCA_044361935.1 Limnohabitans sp.
AAAGCGCCTAGTCATTGAATACCAACTCAAAGAAGAGCTGTACAACTGGCGCGACGATGTGCGCCCCACCATCGTGGGCAAGTTTGACGAAGCAGAAGGCGACACTTCTGGCGGCGAATGGTCAACTGCCAATCCGACCCAACGCACCCTGCTGCGGGCCAATGCCGACCTGACCCCTGCCTTGATTGCAAGGGCCATAGCCAAGCGCTTGAAAAAGCTGGGTGTGGATGCCGACACCAGCGCCCGCATCGACGCCCACTTGGCCGTGCTGGATGCCAAAGAAAAAACCCTGCAAACCCTGACCCTGGGCACCGCTGCCGAGCGCACACCCTGGTTTTGCTCCGGCTGCCCGCACAACACCTCCACCAAGGTGCCCGAAGGCTCACGCGCGATGGCCGGTATCGGCTGCCACTTCATGAGCCTCTGGATGGACCGCAGCACCACGGGCTTCACCCAGATGGGTGGCGAAGGCGTGCCATGGACCGGCCAACAACCCTTCATCACCGACCCGCATATTTTTGCCAACATCGGTGACGGTACCTATTTCCACAGTGGCATTTTGGCCGTACGCCAAAGCGTGGCCTCGGGCGTGAACATCACCTACAAAATTTTGTACAACGACGCAGTCGCGATGACGGGCGGCCAACCCGTGGGTGAACGCGCCGAGGGCCACAGTGTGGTGCAAATCGCCATGAGCATGAAGGCCGAAGGTGCGCAACGCATTGTGGTGGTGACCGACGAGCCCGAAAAATACGAAGGCGTGGCTTTGGCCGAAGGTGTGCGGGTGTTCCACCGCGACGAGCTTGACCGCATCCAACGCGAGATGAGAGAGATCAAAGGCACCACCGTCATCATTTACGACCAGACCTGCGCCACCGAAAAACGCCGTCGCCGCAAACGCGGCACCATGATCGACCCTGCTTTGCGCGTGATGATCAACGAAGAGGTATGCGAAGGCTGTGGAGACTGCGGTGTGCAGTCCAACTGCCTTTCAGTAGAACCACTCGAAACCCCTTTGGGCCGCAAGCGCACCATCAACCAAAGCACTTGCAACAAAGACACCAGCTGCCTCAAAGGCTTTTGCCCCAGCTTTGTCACGGTAGAAGGCGGCACCTTCAAAAAGAAAAACACAGCCTCTACCACCACCATCAACCCAGCGAGCCTGGGCGCATTGCCAGAACCCACCCTGCCCACCATCCACGAACCTTGGGGCATGGTCGTGGCAGGTGTGGGCGGCACAGGTGTCATCACCATCGGCCAGCTGTTGGGCATGGCCGCGCACATGGAAGGCAAAGGCATCGTCACACAAGATTCGGCAGGCTTGGCACAAAAAGGTGGAGCGACATGGAGCCACATCTTGGTAGCCAACCACCAGGATGAGATCCGCACCACCCGCGTGAGCATGGCCGCAGCCGACCTCATCATCGGCTGTGACCCGATCGTCAGCGCGTCCAAAGAAACCACTTTGCGCATGCGTGCGGGCCGCACCCATGTGGCCCTGAACAGCAACAGCACACCCACCGCCGCCTTTGTGAAAAACGGCAACTGGCAAAACCCGGCAGAACAATGCGTGGCCGAAATCACTGCCCAAGTCGGTGTGGAAGGTGTTGGCGCTTTTGACGCGGATGCACTGGCCAAGCAACTCATGGGCGACACGATTTATGTGAATCCCATGATCCTTGGTTACGCCTGGCAAAAGGGCTGGGTGCCTTTGCACCGCGAGTCTTTGGTGCGGGCCATCGAACTCAATGATGTGCAGATCAAAAACAACCTGGCTGCTTTTGAATGGGGTCGTCACGCGGCGCACCAGCCGGATGTGTTGATGAAAACCATTCAACCATCACAAGTGATCCAGTTCAAAAAACGCGAATCGCTGGAAGACTTGATCGCTGATCGGATGACGCGACTCACCGACTACCAGGACAAGTCATATGCACTGCTCTACCAAGGCATCGTCGAAAAAGTCCGGGCCACAGAAGCGCCATTGGGCAAAACACTCTTGAGCGAAACCGTGGCCAGACAACTTTACCGATTGATGGCCTACAAGGACGAATACGAAGTCGCCCGTTTGCACACCCAAACGGGTTTCGTGGAGCGTATTCAAAACAGCTTTGAAGGCGATTTCAAAGTCCATTACCACTTGGCCCCGCCGCTTTGGTCAAAGCGCAATAGCCAAGGTGAATTGGTCAAACGCAAGTTTGGCCCCATCATGCTGATGGGCTTCAAAGTGTTGGCCAAGCTCAAAGGCCTGCGCGGCACCAAGCTGGATTACTTTGGTAAAACTGAAGAACGCCTAACCGAACGTGCACTGATCCGTGAGTACATGCAGCACATTGACCGTGTGCTGGGCTCATTGAATTCGGACACCCACAACCACGCTGTCAAGGTGGCGCAAGTGCCAGAAAACATCAAGGGATACGGCCACGTTAAAGAACGCAACATCCGGGCGGCACGCACCTTGTGGGCATCACTCAGTACCTCATGAAAGCAAAAAACCCATTGCCTCTTTGAGGGAATGGGTGAAGTGCGTGGCATTGGGAGAGTTCAGCGCGAATCGGGTAATTCGATTTTGACTTGAAGCACTTCAAGGTTGTCTTGTCGATCCAAGTTGACCTTGATGTCATCAACATTGATCTTGATGTACTTGCTGATCACGGCCAACAATTCACGCTGCAGATCAGGCAAATAATCGGGCTCAGCGGCGTTGCGCCCACTGCGCTCGTGGGCCAGAATGATTTGCAGCCGCTCTTTGGCAACATTCGCGGTCTGGTTCTTTTCACCCAAAAGGAAGGAAAGAATGGACATGATTTATTTACCTCCAAACAGACGTTTGAAGAAACCCGATTTTTCAGCTTCAATGAACCGCATGGGTTTGTCTTCACCCAAAAAGCGTGCAATCACATCTTTATAGGCTTCAGACACGTCACTGCTGGTCATGTGAATGGCCGGTGTTCCTTGGTTAGAGGCCTGCAACACCGTTTCACTTTCAGGAATGACACCCAGAAGTTTGATGCGCAAAATGTCCTGAATATCCTGCAAAGACAACATTTGCCCTTCCTCTACGCGATTGGGGTTGTAGCGCGTGATCAACAAATGCTCCTTGATAGGCTCCAGACCTTCAATCGCACGTCTGGTCTTGCTGCCAAGCATGCCCAAAATGCGGTCTGAATCGCGCACCGAAGACACCTCGGGGTTGGTCACAACCAAAGCCTCATCGGCAAAATGCATGGCCATCAAGGCACCCGTTTCAATGCCTGCTGGTGAATCACAAACAATGAAATCAAAACCCATACTGCAAAGATCACTCAAGACTTTTTCGACACCCTCTTGAGACAACGCATCTTTGTCCCGGGTTTGAGAGGCAGCCAGTACAAACAGGTTGTCGCACTGCTTGTCCTTGATCAGGGCTTGATTCAGATTGGCTTCACCTTGAATCACATTGATCAAGTCATACACCACGCGACGCTCGCAGCCCATGATCAAGTCCAAATTACGCAAACCCACATCAAAGTCAATTACGGCGGTCTTGAAACCTTTCAGGGCCAAACCTGTAGCGAAACTGGCGCTGGTCGTAGTTTTTCCAACGCCACCTTTGCCAGAGGTCACAACAATGATTTTTGACATATGAAAACTTTCTTATAAAAATTGAAAATCAGATATTAAAAGGAGTAAACAGCAACTTGTCGCCGTCTGGTCCCGAATGCAATGAAACTTGTGCATTTTTCCCTAAAACATCTTTGGGAAGTGGATTTTCGCTGGTGCGATAGACCCCGGCAATGGAGATGAGCTCTGGCTCCATAACTTGGGCAAAAATTTGAGCATCACCATTGCCTCGGGCGCCAGCAATCGCTTTGCCACGCAATGTGCCATAAACATGGATATGGCCATCAGAAATAACTTCGGCGCCGGCATTCACATTACCCATGATGATCAGATCACGCCCCTTTGCATAAATCTGTTGTCCAGAACGCAAAGGTTTATCGATGCGCATGGCTCCGAAATGTAAGGGCGGGGGTGAAGAATTTTCAACAGGTTGGGGTTGAGGCGTTTGAACCTCCGCAAGGGGTATAGAACGCCGTATGCGGGCGTCCGATGAATCGACCAAGCCTACCCCCTTGGCCAAGCTCAAAAGCAACGGTGGGGCACCTTTGATGGCCAAAGGAACGAAACCGCTTTTCCGCAAACCATCCATCAAGCTCATCAAGTCAAAGGTTGATTCTTCGGGCAAATTCAAGCCACTGACGTCAATGACCACCGGATCATGGTCGAAAAAACCCGGGATCTCAGATGTTTGCTGTTGAAGAGCACGCAAAACTGCAGGGATGTCTGTTGTTTTGAGAGACAAGGCTAACAAAGACAAATCAGCACTCTTGATTTCATAGCACGGGTATGAAGGGTCTTCTGAAGGGATTGCCATAGAGCCGTCAGGTGTAAAAAGATACAAATCTTAACAGCGCACTCCTTTTTTATTATCTCTCTATAGATTTATATCTTTAAATAGTCATAGTAGTAAGGTCAGGGACGAGTTGTGGACAAGCCAAATTTTTTCAATTCTGACAATGACTTGGATGCTTTTGAAGCATGTGCGTGACCTTGCTTTTGTGGTGTCACACCAAAATGAACAACTTTGCGAAACCGTATCAAGCTGTGGATAAGTCATGGGTTGCGCTATTTTTATCCACAGCTTTGTCCCGGGTCACCACTCAGTTGTCAATCACCCACTGAATGACCCCCTTGGCCACAAAACCCAGCATGCCAAAAGCCAGGCCCAGAAAGATGACAAAGGTGCCGAATTTGCCGGCTTTGGACTCCCAAGCCAGCTGCAGGACGATGAACAGCATGTAGAGCATGAAGGAGGTCACACCAATGGTCAGTCCGAACCAGGCGAATTGCTCTTCAGTGAAACTCCACATCAAACAGCCTCCTGCCGGGGCATGCGCTCGGGAACATCATGCGTATCCACCAGATCGCGGTAGGCATGCCAGGAAGCATGGCCCAGCATGGGAACGATCAAAATCAGGCCGATGAACAGGCTCAAAATACCCATCATGCTCAAGCCCATGATCAAAAATGCCCACAGCACCATGGGCATGGGGTGGGTCAGGACCACTTTCCAGCTGGTCAGGACGGCTTGCAAAGTGCTGAGTTGACGGTCCAGCAGCAAAGGAATGGCCACCACACTTGAGGCAAAAACGGGTGCAGCCATCAGCCCACCCAAGATCAACCACAGCTCAAATAAGTAACTGTCGCGGCTCAACACCACATGGCGAATGAAATCCATGGGGGTATGGATGGGGACTGGGGCCAACAAAGTGATCAGGGCCGATGAAGTCATGACCCAACCCGTGCCCGCGAAAGCCAGCAATAAACCAAAACGCACCAGAGACCAGTAATTCACAGGTTCGTTGTTGTGCAGCGTCTGCCATTGCGTCCACGTCTTGAACAAAAGCTGCAGATTCACGGCCTCATGTCTTTCAATGGCCCGGCTCATGGCGTACAAGCTGGTGGCCAGAACCGGGGCCACGACCAAAAAACCAGACACCGCACTGGCCAGCAGCCAAAAACGGTCATGGGCCAGCCAAGTGATCAGGCCACCACCCAGCGCCATGATCAAGCCATGGGCCAAGCTTAGCCAAGGTGAGTGACAAATATCTTTCAGACCCAAATAAAGCCAAAACAACGGTTGCTTGCCGTCGATGGGCAAAACGCCAGGCAAATTCAAACGCCCACCTTTTGTTTGGGGTGGATCGGGCAGTGGGTTGGGGGATGGGTGGGAAGGCGGAGAGGCTTGAGTCATGCAATCGAGCTTACCTGTCGCTCGATTTGTGAATTTGACTTGCATCAAATGACAAAAGGCTGCCAGGCAGCCTTTTGGACGTCATTGGGTCTTGGATAAATTGGCCCAATCAGGTTAGAACATCCATCATTGTCAAAATTTTTGTCATCCCGGGTGAAGACCCGGGATCCAGTGTTGACCGCCACTTTTTGCAAATACCTGCGGTGTGCGCTGGATCCCGGCTCAGGGCCGGGATGACAAATTAAAAGCCAAGGGTGACTAGGTGAAAGTCAGGGATGACAAAAAAGGATTTGAGGGATTGAAGTAGTCTTGTCGTGCTCAATGATGGCCATGACCACCTTGGTGCTTCATGGCGTGCATGCCAGAGCCTTTCATCATGCGGGCGGTTTCTTGGTCAAACACCTGCTTTTGCTCTGTGCTCAAACTGGCATAAAAAGTCTTTGTCGCTTCGGCACGTTGTTGCATGTGCGCATCGCGTTGGGCTTTCATGGCCTGCATCATGTCCAGGCGTTCGGGCGTGGTCATTTTTTCGACACTGGCACGTTCTGGCCGCGCCATCTGGGCTGGGTGCTGCATGGACTGGGTGAACGTGTTCCAAGCGGGTTCTTGAGCAGCTTGCAAGTTCAGTTTGGACTTGAGCTCGGCCAAATGTTGCGTGTGGCGCTCGCCTTTGTGCTCACGCTGATGTTGACCTTTATGTTCGCCCTTATGCTCGCGCATTTTCTCCATGCGGCCAGTACGGGCGTTATCGGCAGGAGCCGTGGTGTTTTGGGCCAAAGCCAGACCGGTCAAACCGGCCATTAAGGCTGTGGCGATCAAAGTGGTGCGAATCGATTTCATGGAAACATCCTTTCGTTGATGGGATGCCTGCAGTGTGATCCGCCCATGTATCTGGGCTGTGCCCGAATGGTGCTGATTTGTAAAGATCAGATGTTTTTGTTCTTGCAGGTGTTGATGCCCAGCAAGCTGTAAGGGGGGCACCAGCCCGTCAAGCCTGTGGCCAATGGCACCAGGCCCACCCAGCCCCAAACGC
This sequence comes from Limnohabitans sp., assembly GCA_044361935.1. Taxonomy (GTDB): domain Bacteria; phylum Pseudomonadota; class Gammaproteobacteria; order Burkholderiales; family Burkholderiaceae_C; genus Limnohabitans_A. Next base: position 6,831 of record JBIKHW010000120.1, read on the forward strand.
CAACAGTGCCTGTTGCGGCCAAAGCGATCAAGACAAGACCACCCACGATGCGGATGATGCGTTCGATGTTGCCAATGTTTTTGGTCATGTAAAACTCCTGGGTAGGTAAAAAAATTCAAACAGTGACGCGATAACCTTCGTCGGCAATGACTTGGGCCAAAGCCTCGCGGCTTTTTTCAGAGTCCACTTGCACGGTGTTGTGTGTGCGGTCGATCACAACTTTAGCTTGTGTATCCAATGCCAGTAAAGCTTTGGTGACTGCTTTTTCACAATGTCCACACGTCATGCCCTCAACAGTGAAAATTTGGTTCATGATCCATTCTCTCCAATGAACTGCACACGACCCGTTGGGGTCAAGTCAGAGCATAGACCATCAAGGGCTTCATGCCATGACACAGATCAAGATTGAACCCCCCATCACCTACGACATCGGCATCGGCGGCATGACCTGCGCATCGTGCGTGACGCGTGTCGAAAAAACCCTCAAAAAAACGCCCGGGGTGCTCAGCGCCACGGTCAACCTCGCTACCGAATCGGCCCGCATTGAAGTAGCAACCAATGAGGTGACCGACGCACGGCTGCGCCGCGCGGTACGCGACGCTGGGTACGAGCCGCGCACACCCGAAGCACAAGCCGGGACAGGCCGTGAATCGGCATGGGCGGGTTTCATGCCGGTGGCTGTGGGCTTGCTGCTGACCACGCCTTTGGTGTTGCCGATGCTGGCGGAGCTGTGGGGTCAGCACTGGATGCTGCCCGCTTGGGTGCAATTTGCGGTGGCTACGCCAGTGCAGTTTGTGTTGGGCGCACGGTTTTACAAAGCCGGTTGGCATGCTTTAAAGGCGCTTACGGGCAACATGGATTTGCTGGTGTCCTTGGGCACCACCGCAGGCTGGGCCTTGTCGGTTTGGCTGTGGCTCACGGCGCACGAGGGGCATGCGCCGCACCTGTACTTTGAAGGCTCGGCCGTGGTCATCACCTTGGTGATGCTGGGCAAATGGCTGGAAACGCGTGCCAAGCGCCAGACCACCGAGGCGATTCGCGCCTTGCACGCCTTGCGCCCGGACAAAGCCCATTGGTTGGGCGAAGACGGCGAGGTTGATGTGCCTGTGGACGAAATCCTGGTGGGCGACCTGATTGTGGTGCGGCCCGGGGAACGTTTTCCATTGGATGGTGAATTGGTCGAGGGCCAAACCCAAGTGGACGAATCCATGCTGACCGGCGAGCCCTTGCCCGTGGCCAAGGCTCCGGGTGCGGCCTTGACGGGCGGCTCGATCAATGGCGAAGGGCGTGTGCTCATGCGCGTGACAGCCGTGGGCCACGAAACCGTGCTCTCGCACATCATCCGATTGGTGGAAGACGCTCAAGCGGCAAAAGCGCCCATTCAGCGGCTGGTGGACAAAGTGGCTGAAGTGTTTGTGCCCGTGGTCTTGTTGATCGCCTTGCTCACCTTGGCTGCGTGGATGGTGACGGGGGCGAATTTTGAAACCGCACTCATCCACGCGGTGGCTGTGCTCGTCATTGCCTGCCCTTGCGCCCTGGGTTTGGCCACCCCCGTGGCCATCATGGCGGGCACGGGTGTGGCGGCCAAACACGGCATCTTGATCAAAGACGTGCAGGCGCTGGAGTTGGCGCACCGCGTGCAAACCGTGGCCTTTGACAAAACCGGCACGCTCACCGTGGGCCAGCCGCGTTTGTTGGCCCATGTGCCTGCGCCCGGCCACGATGCGCAAAGCGTCTTGGCCTTGGCCGCACGCGTGCAAACCGGCAGCGAACACCCCTTGGCCCGTGCGGTGGTGAGTGCAGCAGAAAAGCAGGGCCTGACAGGCCCCACTGCACAAGAGCTGCAAGCGGTGCCGGGCAAAGGCGTGTTGGCCAAGGTGGACGGCAGACAGTTGTTGCTGGGCAGCTTGCGCTGGTTGCAAGAAGAAGGTCTGGACATCGGCATGTGGCAGCCAGACTTAGACGCCTTGCAGGCGCAAGGCGCGAGCCTGTCGGCTTTGGCCGAACGCACCGATACGGGTTTGCAGGCCCTGCTGCTCATGGGTTTTGGTGACGAACCCAAAGCGGGCGCTGCACAAGCATTGACCGCGCTGCGCGATCGTGGCCTGAAGCTGGTGAT
>JBIKHW010000121.1:0-8927 GCA_044361935.1 Limnohabitans sp.
CGAGTTGGCGGCCACGGGCTTCACCTCCAACCGCATGCGCCAGATCGTGGCGAGCTTTCTGGTGCACGACCTGTCATGCGACTGGCGGGCGGGTGCGGCCTGGTTCGAATCACAGCTGGTGGACTTTGATGTCAGCAGCAACCAAGGCAACTGGCTGTACGTGAGCGGCCGAGGCACAGACCCGCGCGTGGGCAGGCGCTTTAACCCCACCAAACAAACCCAAGACCACGACGCGCAAGGCCGCTATCGGCAATTTTGGCTGGCCTGATAATCGGGCGAATGTATGCCATTCAAAATTGGGGAGACACCCTGCGCCTGCTGGTCGAGCTCTCGGCCACCGCTGCCTTCGCGCTGTCGGGCTTGATGGAAGCCGCGCGCAAACGGCTCGACGCCGTGGGCGTGTGCGTGGTGGCTTTTCTGGCGGCGTTTGGTGGCGGCACGCTGCGCGACATGGTGTGCAACGAAATCCCCACCGCCTTCAAAGACCACCGCCCCTATGCGGTCTGCGCCTTTTCGGGCGGCTGGACTTATGTGGCCCTCTGGTACTTCGACGCACCCGGCTGGGTGGCTTTACTGGCTTGTCTCTTGGTCACCGTGGGCCTGCGTGCACTTGCACTTTGGCGCAACTGGCAACTGCCCGCTTGGCGCGCCTGACCCCTTTTTATGTTTCAAGACATGCCTAAAAACGCAAACGCCCTTTGGGGCGGCATCTTCTTTTCTTTGGCCGCCGGCATGATGTGGGGCCTGGTATTTGTCGGTCCACTTATGCTGCCCGAATACCCCTCCGCCCTTCACACCTTTGGCCGCTATCTGGCTTTTGGCCTGATCGCCCTGCCCTTGGCCTTTGTCGACCGCGCTGAAATCAAACGCCTGACCCGCGCCGACTGGCTGACCGCGCTGAAACTCGCTGCCATTGGCAATGTGCTGTATTACCTGTTCCTGTCCAGCGCCATCCAGCGTGCAGGCGGCGCACTGCCCACCATGATCATCGGCACGCTGCCGGTGGTGATTGCGGTCGCAGCCAACTTGCTCAACCACCAGCGCGACGGGCGTTTTCCGTGGCTGAAACTGGCCCCGCCCTTGGCGCTGATTTTGCTGGGCATCACCTGCGTCAACCATGTCGAATGGACCGCCTTGCTGCAAAACCCGCAAGCCGATACGGGCCGCTACATCACCGGTGCGGCACTGGCCGTGGGTGCGGTGGTTTGCTGGACCTGGTACCCCCTCAAAAACGCCGACTGGCTGCGCGGCCACCCCGACCGCAACGCCCGCGTGTGGGCCACCGCGCAAGGGCTGGCCACGCTGCCCCTGGCCTTGCTGGGTTATGCACTTTTCTGGCTATGGAGCAGCGCCACCAACAACCCGCTGCCCATGCCCCTGGGACCGCGCCCCCTCGAATTTATCGGCCTCATGATGGCCATCGCTCTGTTTGCCTCGTGGCTGGGCACCCTGTGTTGGAACGCTGCCAGCCAACGCCTGCCCACCGCCTTGGCGGGCCAACTCATCGTGTTTGAAACACTGGCCGCTTTGGCCTACACCTTCTGGCTGCGCGGCCAGTGGCCAGAACCCCTCACTCTGGCGGGCGTTGCGCTGTTGGTGGCGGGGGTCATTGGCGGGGTGCGTGTCAAGGCCCTTTGACGCCCATTTTTGCATTGCCCGGCGGCGGCACATCTTGCCCCAACATCCGCTGCCCCAGCCATGTCAAACCAGCCCCCACTTCCATGCGACGGCTTTGCTGTTGAGCCACTGGGTGAGCTTGGCCTGCTTGCAACGGCGGGCCAATATCAAAAGAAAACACATAGGCAGGCTCTTGACCCATGCGCAAGTCGGTGACCACCAACTTGCCGTTTTGATCAGACATTTTGTAAAAACCGTCGGTGAACCGCACCAGGCGTTGCAACTGGGGGTGATCGGCATTTTGCGCAGCCAGCGCCCCGCCGCGCTCATGTGCCACAAAGCGAATGGCCCGCCCGCCGTCCATCAGCGCATAAAAACCTTCGTGAAAACGCTCGCCATCGAGTGCCACCACGCGCCACACCAAGGTGCTCAAGGGCGCGGGGGTCACCATCAACTGCTGGCTAGGCAGGCCTTGTGATTGCAAGGACTGGCGGGCATGCTGCGTAACCCAGCCCTGCGCCAGCGCACTCCAGGCCAAGTAAGCGGTGCTGAAAGCCAGTGCCCAGCCGTTGATGGTCAAGGCCCGGCCCACCGTTTTAACGCGCAAGGCGGCAACCACCCCCGCCAGCAAGGGCAGCGAATACACCGGGTCGATGATGAACATGCTGCCCAGGCCATAGGCCTCATCGGTGAAGGGCTGGAACACCTGGGTGCCGTAAATCGTCATCAGGTCCAACAAGGGGTGGGTGACCAGCGCCAGCATGAGCGCCCACCACCAACGGCCATAGAGGTGCGGCTGACGGTGAAGGCGGCTCACCCCCCAGGCCATCGGGAACGCAAACAGCGTGAGTAACAACAAGGCGTGCGTCTCGGCGCGGTGCCGGATCATGTTCAGGATCGGGTCGCCGTGGTCCAGCAGTACATCCAAGTCGGGCAACAGGCCCGCCACGCCGCCCCACAGGGCCGACTTCCACAGCGCGGTGCGCCGCCCCATGACGGCCACGCCAATCGAGGCGCCCAAAAGTACTTGTGTGACGGAATCCATGGTGCAGGCTTGAGGCGTGTAACTTGACAAAGGTCAATACCATAACGGCTTTTGCATGCCCTCAGCCGCGCCAGGCCGTTGGTGCGTGGCCAGAAAGATCTACACCTGCGCCGGATGGCCCCAACTTTGACCTGCATCAGACTAGCCTACGTCAGCCCCTTTTAAAAAGGAAGTTTCCAAACACAAGGAGACAGGCTATGACCACAGGGCCCCACACCCGCAGCACCCCCACGCTGAATACGGTGCCCAGCACTTTGCTGGTGCCTTTAGTGGCCAGGGCGCGTGGGGGCTCGATTTTTCCGTGGCTGGACCCGCACGACACACAGGCCAAGCAAGTGCTGAAAAACAGCCACAAGCTGGTGGACCCGCTATTGCAAGACCGCGCCTCGGTGCTCAATGTTCTGTGGAGAACCCGCCTGATCAAGCAAATTGGCGATGCGTTCTTCCAGCAACACCCCTATGCTGTGGGCATCAACTTGGGCGCGGGTTTGTCGGATTATTTTCAGTGGCTGGACAACGGCCACAACCACTGGCTGGATGTAGATCTGGCGCCCGTGGTGGCCATGCGCCATGCGCTGCTGAGCCCGCACTCGGACACCGCACAAAACGGCCACCTCGACCTGTGCCACCCTGGCTGGTGGCAGCGACTGCCTTTGTGTGTGCGCGAGGCCAACGGGCCGGTGCTGCTGGTCTGCGAAGGCATGCTGATGTACCTCACGCCCACACAGGTCAAGGCCGTACTGCAAGAAATTGGCGAGAACGCACACGAAGGCTCACAGCTGGTTTGTGACTTCATGACGCCCCTGGGCATTGGTCAGGCCCGCCTGGCCCCCAGCGTGTCGGGCACCGGTGCCCAGTTTTTATGGGGCGCCCACAACGGGCTGGAAGTGGCCCGGCAGCACCCCCGTCTGGAGCTGCTGGCGCAACACACGGTGGCCGAGGCCTATGGCCCCGCTTGCTGCTGGGCTGAGATGTGCATGAGCCCCTGGACAGGCGGGCCCCTTTACGGCTTGGCGCACCTGCAAATCACCGAGCCCTGAAACGGGTCCATTGGTTGCAATGGCCCCCCCAACCTGTGGCCAGAGAGCTTGGCGTGATAATTGGCAGCTCACTTTCGTGCCGCCTAGTTGACCTCAACGCCATGACCACCACCGCCACACTCGCCAACCCCACCCCCCTGATGCCCTGGACCGACTCGCTCCACACCGGGGACATCCGCATGGACGAAACGCACCAAGAGTTTGTGGACATGATCAACCAGATTCTGGCCACGCCTGAAGACCAGCAGTTACCGGTTTACAAGGCTTTTTTGAACCACACGGTGGAGCACTTTGCACAAGAAGAGCGCTGGATGCTGGCCACAGGGTTTTCGGCCGACAACTGCCACGCCGAACACCACGCCACCATTTTGGAGACCATGCGCGTGGTCGAAGCCCATTACCTGGACACCGACAAGAGCATCATCACCCGCATGGCCGAGGCGCTGGCCGAATGGTTTCCGGGTCACGCCAACAGCATGGATGCTGGCCTGGCCGCACACCTCAAGTCGGTGGGATTTGACAGCGTGACCGAAACCCTGGCCGACCCCTCGGCCATCAAAAACGTGACCATGTCGGGTTGCGGCAGCGTCAGCTGCAGTTAAAGCCCGACGGCACAACTGTTGTTTGCAGGGGCCTTGGGCCTCACTCCAGTTTGATGTTGGCGGCCTTGATAACTTGGGCCCATTTGTCGATTTCTGCCTTTTGAAAGCTCTGGACCTGCTCTGGCGTCATGACCGATGGCTGCATGCCCAAGCCCTTGATGCGCTCTTGCATCTCGGCAGATTGAATGATCTTGAGGATCTCGGCGTGCAACCTGTCCACAATGGCTTTGGGCGTGCCGGCTGGCGCAAACAAGGCCTGCCAGGACACCACTTCAAAACCTTGCGTTCCTGGCCAACCCGATTCGGCCACGGTGGGCACATCGGTGATAGTGTCCGTCAGGCGTCTCGATGAAGTCACCGCCAGCGCCCGCAGCTTGCCACTTTGGATGTGGGCCCCGGCCACCACCGTGGTGTCGAACATGAAGTCCACTTGTCCGGCCATCACATCCTGGATAGCGGGCGCACTGCCTTTGTAAGGGACATGTGTGAACTTCACATCGCCTCTGAACGCCAACAACTCTTGCGCCAAATGCTGCGAAGTACCGTTGCCCGCCGATGCACCTGTCAGTTTGCCCGGATTGGCCTTGGCCGCCGTCATCAAATCACGCAGCGTTTTGTAGGGGCTGTTGGCAGCCACCACCAACACCACAGGGTTGGTGCCATACAGATAAACCGGCGTGAACGACTTGATCGGGTCGTAGCCCAGCTTGGGGTACAGGCTCACATTGATCGCGTGCGAGCTGATGGTGCCGCCCAGCAAATGGTGGCCATCTGCTGGGGCGCGGGCTGCCACTTCAGAACCCACACTGCCCCCCGCACCGCCTCTGTTTTCAATGACCAAGGTGGTGCCCAGCGCAGGCCCCAATTTTTGCGACACCAGACGCGCCAGGATGTCGGTCGTCCCACCCGCTGGAAAAGCCACCAAATAGTTGATCGGCTTGGACGGCCAAGCTGCTGCTTGGCTGAAGGCCGCTGGGGCCATCAGGCCAGCGGCGCAAGCCACTGAAGTTTGCAAAAAATGTCGACGTTGGGTCATGAGAATCTCCTGGTTGATGTTTTAGGTGATGGGAGCCGGATTGAACAGCACCAACGCGTTGTGCAACTTCCAATGTTCGGCCCAGGTTTTACGGCCGCTGGCCACATCCAGCAGCATGCGGAAAAGTTCCCAACCGGCTTCTTCGATGGTGATCTCACCATCGGCAATGCGGCCAGCGTTCATGTCCATCAGGTCGTGCCAGCGGCGAGCCAGGTCGGTGCGCGTGGCCACCTTGACCACAGGGCAAGCCTGCAAACCATAAGGCGTGCCGCGCCCGGTGGTGAACACATGCAGGTTCATGCCGGCAGCCAGTTGCAGCGTGCCGCAAATGAAATCGCTCGCAGGGGTTGCCGCAAAGACCAAACCCTTTTGGTCGGCCTTGAGCTTGTCGCCCGGCGCCAGCACGCTGGCAATCGCCGAACTGCCGCTCTTGATGATGGAGCCCATGGCTTTTTCAGCGATGTTGGACAGCCCACCCGCCTTGTTGCCCGGTGTGGTGTTGGCAGTGCGGTCCACCCGGCCGCGTTCCAAGTACTGGTCGTACCAGCCCAGCTCCCGAACAATGTCTTGGGCTACTTGGGGCGTGGCCGCACGGCTGGTCAGTTGCTCCACCGCATCGCGCACTTCGGTGTTTTCTGAAAACATCACGGCGCCCCCGGCGCGAACGATCAAATCGGACATGAAGCCCACGGCCGGGTTGGCGGTCACGCCTGAGAACGCATCGCTGCCGCCACACTGCACCCCCACCACCAAAGCACTGGCGGGCACAGTCTGGCGTCGGCGTGCGTTCAAGCGTTCCAGGTGCGGGCGGGCGCTTTGCACGATGTGATCGACCATGGACATGAAGCCCACATGCGCATCGTCTTGCAGGCACACCAGGTCAGGCCCCTGCCCTGCATCGCGCACATCTTGGATTGGAAAGCTGCCCGGTGGCAGCAAGCGGTCCGGTTGCAGCTTTTCGCAGCCCAGGCTGACCACCATCACCTCGCCGCCAAAGTTGGGGTTCAGGCTGATGTGGCGCAACGTGCGGATCGGAATTTCGGCGCCCGGTGCATCGATGGCCACGCCACAGCCATAGCTGTGCTCCAGGCCCACCACACCGTCCACATTCGGAAACAGCGGCAACAACTCGCGCTCGATGCGCTCGACCGCGATCTTGACCACACCCGCCACACATTGCACCGTGGTGGTCAGCGCCAGCAAGTTGCGTGTGCCCACCGAGCCATCGGCATTCACATAACCCTCAAAGGTGAAGCCATCCAGCGGGGCTTGTGGCGCGGGCTTGACGGTCGCCATGGGCAGGCCCTCCAGTTCTCGCGCTGGCGGAATGTCGAGCAAGCGTTCATGCACCCAACTGCCTGCCGGGATGGCTTGCCGCGCATAGCCCACGGGCATGTTGTAGCGCATGACCGCTTGGCCTTGGGCCAGATCGGTCAGCGCCACTTTGTGGCCTTGCGGTACTTTGTCAAGCAGGACCAAGCCCGAATCCAGCACAGAGCCAGCGGGCAAGCCACCATCGTTGACCACAATCGCCACGTTGTCAGCAGGGTGCATCCGCACCACACGCGGCGTCACAGGATGTGCTGTGTGGGTCATGTCAGAATCTCCAACCAATTAGGGCCTTGTCCCACAGAGATCCGTTGTTGAAGGTCCAATTGACCCGACTCCGGGTCAATCGCCCAACGACTCAGGTGGTGCGACAACTGCCCCACCACCAGCAAATGACACCCGCTTGGATCGATTGCAAAACCCCGAGGCTGGGTTTCAACTGACGTGTGACCCTGCAAAGCAAGACAACCTGTTGCAGCATCGACCAGAAAGTGCGTCAAAGTGCTGGACGTGCGCTCGCTGGTGTACAGGTGACGCCCGTCAGGCGTCAGGTGCAAGTCTGCGGCCCAGGGCTTGCCAGTAAAACCCGGCGGCAAAATGTTGACGGTTTGCAACAGGCTCAAGCTAGCCTGATCGGCGTCCCAGGCCAGCACATCCACCGTACCATCGAGCTCATTGAGTAAGTACACGCGGTGGCCTTGTGAGTCAAACCGGAAATGCCGAGGACCAGCGCCAGCACGCGCTTCCCAGGAGGCGGCTGGCGTCAATTGGCCCGACTTGGCGTTGAAATGCAAAACCATCAGCTCGCCCCCGCCCAGCGCTGTGGCCAGCACATAGCGCTTGCAGGGCGAAGGCAAGATGGCGTGGGCAAAGGGGCCAGTGGGCAGAACCTGTTGCACAGGGCCTACTTTGCCATCGGGCGCGATGGGGCTGACCGTGAGCTGGTGCCCAGGATAGGAGGCTGCCAGCAAAAATCGCCCAGCCAGATCGGTGCTGACGTAGGCCATGCTGGCAGGCAATGCGGCTTCACCCAGCAGCTGCAGATCTCGGCTGACCGGGTCAATCGACAGACTCACCACCGCCATCGGTTCACTGCGCCGCACCGCGTAAAGCACTGTCTGAGTTGGGCTGATCGCCATGGGCATCAGATTGCCACCCACAGGCACCGTGCTTTGCAATCGCACGTTACCATCGGCCGCCATGTGCAGCACAGAGATGTCGCCGCTGTCGGCGTTGGAAACATAAATGTGGGACATGGTCAAAATGGAAAAAACAAAATCACATCAAATGCCAAGGCATGCTCAGGCGTCAAAACCATACAGCTGCGCCGGGTTGTCCACCAAAATGCGCTCAATATCAGCCGTGCAAGACACCCAGCGTGACAAAAGGTTCAGCAGCGCCGCAGAGGATGGCACAGGGTTTTGATTGGGATGCGGCCAATTGCTGGCCCACAAGCAGCGCTCGGGGTAATGCATGACCAGGTAACGGGCCAGCAGGCTCACATCATCATATTGAGGCGCCCCAGTGTGCGATGTTTCGTAAGGGGCCGACAGCTTTACCCAGACACGCCCGGAGTCAAGCAAGCGGCAAAGGGCCTGAAATGCCGCATCGTCCGTGCTGGCGGGTGGCACCAAAAATTTACCTGTGTGGTCCAACACAATCTGCGCGTTGAGGCTTTGCAGCAAAGGCAGTCGTTGCACGAAGTCGCAGCCGTTGAACTGCACATTCAGATGCCAACCTAAGGGCTCGATCTGGTGCGACAAGGGCACCAATGCGTCCCAACCCAATGGACCTCCTGGCAACATCATCATGCGCACACCGCGCACGCCCGCTGCATGTAAATCTTGCAGGGTGCTTTCTGTGACCGAAGTCGGCACGATGGCCACAGCACGGGAACGGCTGGGCATGCTGGCCACAGCTGCCAGTGTGCAGCGGTTGTCAAAACCATACCCTGTTGGCTGCACTACAACCACTCGAGTCAACCCTAAAGCCGCTTGCACTTTGGCGTAATCGGCCATCGGAGCGTGCGGTGGCTTGAACGTGGCTGTGGGTGCCAACGGATAAGCATCGTCATAAGCATGCACATGGCAATCACAGGCCCCGAACGGCACCGAAAAAGACACACCATCGGACTCAGACATACCAACGGCGGTCATGTGGACACCCTCGACATCCACCGCGTGGCCTGCGCAGGATTGACGGCCCCGTTCGGCAAACGTCCTTCCAAGATCGCTCGCGTCTGCTCAACTGTTTCCAAA
>JBIKHW010000455.1:0-8918 GCA_044361935.1 Limnohabitans sp.
GCCTGCGCGACCGACACCTTTGGAAACTGCCACCGCTGGCACCGCACTTGTATGCGCTGCGCATGGACGCCGAGCTGGACTTTGCCGCGGCCAGTGACTTTGACCGCGCCATCACCGACCACCTGGCCCAACACCCCGATGTGAAAGATGTGTGCCTGTTTGCACAGCCCATCAACCGAATCGACGTGACGGGGGTGGAGACCTTTTCACAGCTGCAGCGCCAACTGGCCAGCCGGGGCATCACGCTGCACATCAGTGGCATCAAGCTGCCGGTAGAGACTGCCTTGCGCCGTGCAGGAGAGCTGCAAAACAGCCCGCACCTCAAGCTCTACCGCACCGACGCCGAGGCCCTGCAAGCCTTGGCCCAACTGACCCCGCTACCGGACGACATCGCGGCAGCGGCGATCTGAGGCTTTCGGGCCACCTGCGCGGTGGCTCCTGCCCCCAGAAAACACACTCAGCGCGACACCCACATGGGCAGAGCCTGGTTGTTCTGGTTTCTTTCGCGCCGGATCGGCTGTCCGTTTTCACGGGTCGGATCGGGCCGCATCTGGCCCCAAACGGGCAGGTTGGTGAAGCGCAGTTGGGTGGTTTTTTGGGGCCATTCACGCGCGACGAAGATTTCCATCTGGTCTGGCAAACGCCAAATCGCTTGATACGGGCCACTTAGTTCGCGGCCTGTCACGCTCTGGGGGTGCCCAAAGCGGCCCTCGATGCGCAGCTTCACATCCTCCACATGCGCGTTGTCGGCGAAGGTCATGAACACGTAGTCCACCCGCGCCAGTCTTTGCCCCTGTGGGGCGTAACTGAATTTCATCTGAAGCAAACCCGGCATCCAGTTGAGGGCTTCGTAGACGTCTTCCTGGAAGGCATCGTCCTCCCGCTGGGGCTTCAAGCCCTCATTTCGGATAGCTTGACGCATCTCGGCACGGGTGGCCGTGCTCAAAGCCACGCCAAACATTTGCAAACTGCCGCCACTCACGGCTTGGGCCTGTGCTTTGGGCTCGTGCGCAACAGTCTCTTGGATTGGCGTCACCACCACAGCGGGACCAGACAAGGCAGGCGAGACGGAGCGCCAGCCGGTTTGCGCCCCAGCAGGCATAGCCCAGGCCAGAGCCCCCCCCACGGCACAGATCAGCGTGGCTTGCTGCAGCCCCTGAACCAGGGATGTATGGCGAAAAATGCGTGAAGCGGATTGCATGTGAGACCTGCCAAGAAGGGTAAAACGGTTTGCAAGTGTACCCACGCAAGCCAACAAATGGATACCAAAGAATTCAAAAACGCATACTGAACGTGGGTCTAAGCCAACGCCCTTTCAAACTCCGACAAGCGTTTGTAGATCGATCTCAGCTCGGTGATGTCGGTCCAGCGCTCAATCAGGTAAGAAAAAGCGTCATTGACCTTGCCAAAGGCGTTGCTCACTTGCTGGATCACCCCCAAAGTGATCAAACCCGTGAACAAGGAAGGCCCCATGAGCAAGAAGGGAAAAATCACCATCATCTGGCCGTAAAAATTGCTCCACAGGTGAAAGTAAGCGTAGTGGTTGAACAGCCGGAAATTGTTCAGCCGAACCCCCATGAACAACTCCAGCACCGTGGGCAAATGCATGCGGCTGCGCTCGTCCTCTGCAAACACCAAGTCCTTGCGCAGCGCCGCTTCAGTGCGCTGGTTGTTGTACTCCAGCCCCGGCAGGCGGATGCCCACAAACCACGAAATGACGGTGCCGCCCAGCGCCGTGGCCAGCGCCACCCAAAACAGCGAACCCTCAAACTGCAACCAGGCAATGGCCATGCCCGCGGACAAGGCCCACAAAATCGGAATGAAGGACACCAGCGTGAGCAACGCACGCACCAACCCCAGTCCCAGGTTTTCGGTCTGGCGGGCAAAGCGCATGCAGTCTTCCTGAATGCGCTGCGACGCACCCTCTACGTTGGCATCGGTGCCCTGCCAGCGCGGCAGGTAATCCTCGGTCATGGCCTGCCGCCATCGAAAAGCGAAGTGGGAAGCCAAATACGTCTCAAGGCTGCGCAGCAACATGAACGGAAAAGCAATCCACGCAAACTGCCACATGAAGCCCCAGAACTTCTCCAGCCCGCCGGCTTGTTCGGGCTTTTGCAACAGGTCATAAAACTCGCCATACCAAGCGTTCAGCTTGACGGTCTGCTGCACGGTGATGAACACCAGCGCCACCAAGACCAACAAGCCACCCCAGGCCCACAAGGCCCAGCGGCGGGAGAGAAAAAAACTGCGGAACATGGGCTCTTTCGGTCAGGGGTTAACGCTGGCGACCGTCTCGGTCTTGAAGTCGGCGGGCAGGACCACTTCGAGCAACTCCACATCCTCGCTGTGCCCCAGTTCGCGGTGGCGAATGCCCGGCGGTTGGTGCACACAGGAGCCGGCCTCCAGCCTTACCGTACCTTGGCCCTCGTATTCAAATTCGATCCATCCTTTGAGCACATAAACCAGCTGAAACTCGGTGTGGTGCAAATGCGGCTGGCTGGAAAATTCATGTCCCCCAGCGGCACGAATCACACTGGCCGTGACACGCCCTTGCGTGGCCTGATTCATGCCTAAATCACGGTATTCAAAAAACGAGCGCAGACCGCGCTCGAACTGCGCATCTTTGGCGTGTGTCACCACAAAACCTTGTGTTGTCATGGGCATCTCCTGTGAACTTGGCCGAATTGATTTCAACCATCATGAGCATCCTAAGGCCAAGTGACCCTTGAATCACAACCTGGGCGAGTTCTCTTTTTGTCACCCCGGGTGAGTTCTGTACCTGTCACCCCGGGCGAAGACCCGGGGTCCATCACCCCGGCAGCCATGGCATCGCGTGCTGAGAAACATATTCTCAGATCACCTGACCCTTACGAATTCAGGCTCAAGTGGTAAGCATCGAACTTTTGATCACGCGCCCAACCCATCGACTCGTACAAGGCTTGTGCTGGCATGTTCTGCACATCCGTGTTCAAGGACAAACGTTTAGCGCTGAGTTGGCGGGCATGGTCCGCAGCGGCTGTCAACAAGGCTTCGCCAACGCCCAGGCGCCCGGCCGCGGGTGCCACGAACAGATCATTGAGCACAAACACCCGCGCCAGCGACACGGAAGAAAAGCTCGGGTACAGCTGGGTGAAACCCACCGCTTGGCCTTGTGACTCAGCCAGCATCACCACCGATTGCCCATGCTCAAAGCGCGCCTGCAGAAAAATCCTTACAGCTACGCCATCGCTAAGCTGTCCATAAAACTAGCGATAGCCATCAAACAAGGTGACCACGGCATCGAGGTCGGCCAACACCGCTTCACGGATGGTGATTGAAGTCATGGTTTTTCCTTTTTAACAGCTTGTACGTTGTAGGTTCGCATGGCTGAAGCCACTTGCGAAGCCTCGGTGGTGTCATGCGGGTAAAAACGGTAACTGGGTGCCACGATGGCAGCGACGGATTGCACATGAACCACCAACACGCTTTGGATGGTGAAGCGCCGGCCCACCATGGCCAGCAGCGTTTCAGCCCAATCGGTGAATTCCGCATCGTTGGCTTGCACCTCGCGCGCGGTGCCAATGAGCTTGAAGCCCTTTTGTACAAACACATCGACAAAGCTCAAACACACCTGCGGGTTCTGTGAAATGTTTCGCGCACTGATGGGCGAAGCGATGTGGGCCACCACCACATGCTGCTCATCGGCAATGGCCCAGACCTCTTTGGGCGAGACGTTGGGTTGACCATCAGCATCCGCCGTGGCCAGCCAGCACAGCACGCTGCCGTGGGCCGCTTCTCGAATAGTTTCGCTCAAAAGGGTCATGGCCAGTTTCGGAGATTCAGATCAAACTAACCAATCCGCAAGGGTGAAAAATCAAAGATTCATGGGTTTTACACCCAATGCCATGACACAGCCAATCAATGCCGATTGCTTTTTGATTACGACAAAGTTGGGATGCCCATCATGTATTTGTCAAAACGGCCTTTCGCGTCAAAAGCAGCTCTGAAACCCGATTGTGCAAAGTACCCACCCAATTGACCGACGACGCCACCACCGATGTAAATGCCTCTCCTGTCGCCCAAAGTCAAAGCCAAATGGCAATTTTGCGTTTGGAGTTGGTTGATTCTCTGGAAACGGTATGCGTTTTCAGCGTCGATTAATGCGCGTCGACTCACGCACCACCAATTCAGCGGCGACCAACCTGGAAGGCGGATTTTGCTTGTTCAAGATGTCAATCATCGCTTTCGCCGCCGAAACCCCGATTTCATAAACGGACTGCCGAACCGATGTCAAAGGCGGCAAAGTGAACGCTGAATGCGGGAGATCATCAAAGCCGATCAATGAGATGTCTTCTGGTACCCGCAAGCCCGATCTGTGCAAAGCCAAACGCGCTCCATAGGCCATCTGATCATTGGCCGCTAGCACGGCGGTAAACTGCACGCGCGCATCGAGCAAGGTGTTCATGGCACGAAACCCGCCAGCCTCTTGGTAATCGCTGTACACGATCAACTCTTTGTCCAAAACTAACCCTTTTTTGGATGCCTCATCTTTAAAGCCTTGCAAGCGCTCAGCGGCATCCGGGTGATCCAGGGGCCCAGAAATGAAAGCCACACGCGTGTGACCCAAGGCATGCAAATGGCGCACAGCCAAACTAGCACCCTCGGTATTGTCAAAGTCAATACTGAACAATCCGCTCGCACTCAAACGCCTGCCCGTGACCACCACCGGGATATTGGCCGCCATCTCGACCAAGGTTTCATCGGCCAACTTGCCTGTCAAGACAATGATGCCGTCCACCTTGCGCTCTTGCAGCATGAAAAGCCTGTTCTTTTCCTCTGCCTCGTTCCAATGCCCGCTGACAAACAAAGGGACGTAATTGGCTTTGTGCAATTCGTCTTCGATGCCGCGCAAGGCCTCGCCGTAGTAAGGGCTGTCAATGAACTGCGTCAACACGCCAATGCTCATGGTGCGCCCGCCAGCCAAACTGCGGGCAGCCGGATCGGGCCTGAAACCCAACTCTTCGATCACGGCTTTTACCAAGGCTTGTTTTTCCTCGCTCACCTGCGCAGTGCCGTTCAAGATGCGCGAGACGGTGCTGGGCGACACGCCAGCTTGCTTGGCGACCATCGTCAAGGTGGCGCGGACTTTGGAGGGAATTGAACCGGATGCCGTTGTTTGTGGAGTCGCACGTTTGGAGGACATTGTCATGCGCTTGTGATGCTTTATTTCGTAAAGTCAGGATTATGATTGTTATGGGCTTTGCCAAACCTTGACGTAATCCACTTGCATGGTCATCGCGGGCAAGTTAGTCGGGATAACATGGCCACCGTTGGTTCCGCCAACAGCCACATTCAATAAAAGATAAGCGGGTTGATCAAACGGCCAGTCGTCCTTGCTGGCATTTTTGGGTTTTTTGTACGAAACCGTTGGAATCCCGTTGACGCCAATGAGTATTTCATTGGCGTTCCAATGCAACTGAAAGCGATGGAATTTGTTACACATATCCGTCACGTCTTGTTTGGCAGATCTTGCATTGCCTCCAAAATGGTTACGTGTGTGTACTGCTGAGAGTACTTGGTTTGGCTGGGTTGTGAATTCGGATCCAAACCACTCCATGATGTCGATTTCGCCACGTGCAGGCCATGTACCGGTTTTACCCATCAGCCAGATCGCCGGCCAAGCCCCAGCAACGCACGGCACCCTGGCCCTTATCTCATAAAAGCCATAGGGTGTTCCATTCAAGGCGTTGAAGTACGAATCAGTGTCGGTTGTGATGCGAGCAGAGGTGGCAAGCAAACCCAAACCTGATGGTGCCCCTGGTGGGACACCTTCAAGGGCTTGGATGGTCAATAACCCATTACTGACAAAAACATTCGATGCCGCCCGGGTATAAAACTGCTTCTCGAAGTTACCCCATACGTTACCCGAACCCAACTCGGGCGAACCTAAATCGTAAGACCAAGCGGCACCGGGTGGACCTGCTTCTGTGAACTCATCAGACCACCTCAACTCATAACTGTCGGGCATAGTCAAGGACAGGGCGGTGACGGTGGCGCTCATTGAACCACCACCGCCTCCACATCCGGCCAAGACTGTTGTCAAAATGATGGCCCCAAACCACTTTACCCGATCAGAAGGTGTAGACAAATCCTGCGCCCATCCATTTGCCAGACTTGGCAATCCGGGAGTCCACCCCTGTGAATGCGGCGTGCCCAGGCATGCTCAAAGGTGCCAAACCTTTTTTGCCGAAATTCACCATACCGGCAAATCCATAAACGGAAAATCCGGGCTGAATTTCATATCCCAGACCCAGTGTGTTGAGCAGCATGGTGTTGGACTGCCCTCTTTCAAGGGGGTTTTGGGTGCGGGCTTTGTCAAGATACACCATGCCGGTGTTCACATTCCATTTGGGCGCAAATCGGTAGACAGCACCCAAGCTGATGTCGGTCGAACTAGCGCTGTAGGCCTTATTCGTGTTTGCGTCCACGCCATCCACATTGAACATATTGCTCCACAAAAGACCGGATGCACCACTTCCGGTCACGGCGGCCTTTGAACCACTCCAGCGGTTCAGACGAATACCCCCATACACATCGGTTTTGGCATTGAGCTGATAGCGCGCCATCAGCATCAAAACCGACTGCTTGTTGCTGTCGACAATATTGTCGTTATAAGGGGCTGTGGTTGTGACACCAATGAAGGGTCCATGACCCCAGGCCATGGCTTGTCCGTTTGTGGAGGCCTGTGCCACGGCATCAATCATCCACGGACCTTTCACATATTTGGCATGCAACTCATACAAGGCGGGCTGTCGAACTTGGGCTTTGGATGAACCTGAATCGTAAGTAGCTTCAAGGTAAAGATCACCGCCTGCCAAGTCGATAAGGGGTGAGCCATACCTGACGGCCTGTGTCAACAAACCATACCCTGCACCGCTTGAGGCCCAAGCATCTGCAATGCCCAAACTGGTGCCGTAGGGGTAATCAGCCACACTCCAACTCCGTGTCGGGAAAGCTCCGACCTGAATAAGGCCGTAGTCTTCGTGCAAAACCGTGGCGTTCTTTTCGTACAAAACACCATCGATATCCTGTTTGCCATCCCGCCAACGCTGGCTAAGCATGCCCTTCACCTTGAATCCACGCCCCAAATCAAATTCCTTTGTCGTGATGTAGGGCTGAAACAGAGTCAAGGAACCATCTTTTGCTCCGTAGCTGACGCCAAGTGAAGTGGCATCAGCCCAGGGACGATGCCTGTCCTCGTTTGGATAAAACTGGCAATTCGAACACTGATTGCTGGATCTGCCATATTCACCTTTGGCAAAGCCAGTGATTGTGAAAGGGCCCAGATCAATCGCGTTTGCCCAGAGCGGCACTAAAGCTATGGCGATGCCAATTACATTTAAATTACTTTTCTTCGACATGATCATTCCTTTTTTATTAAGGCTCAAATGAAATAGCCCCAAGATTTATACCCATGACAGAATGTGAATTGACTTTGTATATCCGCACTCTGACTGTCACTAATTCTCGATTGATAAATTCTGACATTGTGCTGACTGTACCGCCACAGCTTTGCGTAATCACAAATGCATCCAGATCAAGTTGAAATCTTGCATCAGCCTGATTATTTAAAGTGCCGGAAGAAAGAGCAGCAGCTTCTAAAACCCGATTAGATACAGCTGTTGGAACACAATTACCAATTGCTTTGGCTTCTAAGACTGGTGTAAATCGTTGAGCCCCTGCGATTTCTTCATTTCCCCAAACTTTTATATTAAATTTTTTCATTCCACTGATATTTAATCCATTGGGACGCATTACCCAGCTTTCAAAATAATCAAGTCCAGCCAAGGCTCCCGACCAGCTTCCCCAATAAAAATTGGCTCCATTGGCACTTTCATTACCCGCTGCACCGGACCAAGTATCCACCCAAATATCGGTATCAGGAGCAACACCCCAACCATAAATTCCATCTGTATCAGTACCGCCTTGCTTGAATACTGACAATTCACCCACCCATGCAGCGCTTGGCGTATAACTCGAAGCAAAAGCAACTTGCCTTACAGCATAGGCAGCGTTACTCACCAAATTGGCAAATTCACTTCCGATTAAAGCAGTTGATGAATCAAATGCGTTGCTTGCAAAACTACTTATTCCGACAACAATCGATCGGATATTGGCAGAACCTTGAATTTGATTGGTTTGAATAACACCTGCCACCAATCTCGCAACATTGTGTGTTTTGACATTGGCTTCTGCAACATAATCAGCATCCACTTTAAAATCCGGATCTGAAATACCTAGATTAGTTTTTACCGATTCAACGGCTTCGGTCCATGACTGACCACTGTCTTTATAGGACATGGCCAACGTCGTCAAAGGTGTCACTACGTTCAAACTCGCAGGTGCGGTCAGCTGATAAGCAATGCCCACGGGCACAAGAGGATTGTCCTCATCGACGGCAGTTGCAGGTACGTTGGCAATCAACCTGACCGTAGTCAAATCAAGGTTGCTTGGAGGATTCAAACTGAATACACCGCCAGCACCGGAAGTGGCCGATGGCTCATTGGCATCGCAAGATTTGTTGTCATTGACGTCCAAGCAGATTTGAGCGCCTTTAAGGTAGCCATCCATGACCTTGCCTGTGACCGCAATGCCGTTGACGCCACCGCCGCCACACCCCACCACCAGCGCAACAGCAGCCATGGCCGCTGGTAACGCCCAATTTATTCGACCTTCTTTACGCATGACCTTTTCCTCATTAATGCTGAACATTGACCACAACTGAAAGCGCTTTCTGAAAACGCTTTCAAACCCAGATTAAAAAACTCACTGAACTTCCAATCAACTGGCGTTTACCCTTGGTTTGGCGAAAAATTCAACGTTGAACCGTCAACTTGCCAGGGGCCGCCAGAATCGAGACGCCATCACTGAACCGAACC
>JBIKHW010000441.1:0-2655 GCA_044361935.1 Limnohabitans sp.
GCCTCACGCATCAGCCAGTGAGGCGTACGCTGGCGCGCATCAGCTAGCCGCTTGACGCGGGCTCTGGTGACTTCGTCTATCTTGATGGCAATGGGTCGAGCGGCTAGAACAGACATGCGCATCTCCAAAAAGTATGTATGGGTTATACCTTACGATACCACCCTCCAAAAACCTCTGCGTTGACTTGCCAAAAACGTGGCGTGGATTCGCATCATCAAGGATTCGTCAACGCCCGCAAGGTCAGCACCGGCCCGGCCACCGAGCCCACAATGTTCAAGAACTTCTGCAGCTCGGCTGCAGGCGCGTTGGACACGTACACCACATCTTTGTGTCGCATGGGAAAGTCTTGCGCGGCAAAAAAGCTGGCGGGGTCCTTCAAATCAAGCCGAAACACCACCGGCACCTTGCCCTGTGCCGTCCGGGGTGCATTGGGCTTCACATCGGGCAAAAGCGCAGGGTCTTCAAACCTGAATATAAAAATCCCTCTTGCATCGGCCCGCTGGTCCTGCAGCCCCCCAGCTCGGCCCAAAGCCTGCGCCAAGGAAATACCCTGCGCTTCAAAGTCCAACTCGCGGTTGACCCCTGTGGCCCCCAACACCGTCAGGTTAAACGGCTGGTGAAACGCCGTCACCACATCGCCCGGCTGCAAGAATACGTTTTCGGCCGGGCTGGCAATCACGCGCTCCAATGGCAAGCTGCGCACCTGCTCTCCCCGGGTGATCTGCAAACTCATCTTGCCCACCGGCTGGCGCACCCCGCCAGCTGCGGCCAGTGCATCGAGCAGCCTTTCGCCCTTGGCCGTGAGCGGCATGCGCACGCTGTTGCTGACCTCGCCCACCACCGTCACATTGCTGGTGGCGTTTTGCAGCATGCGCACCACCACCTGAGGCTGATGGGCCTTGCCCTTCAGGCGCTGGGCAATCGCGTTTTGCACCTCGCTGGTTGACTGACCTGCCGCCTTGATGGTGCCGGCAAAAGGCACATCAATCGTCCCATCGGCGGCCACCATCTGACCGGGCAACACACTCACCCTGGCCGTAGCCGCACCACTGCGCAGGTCCATGGCCGAGGCTCCAAACAAACTCGCTGGTGGCGCCTCCCAAATCGACACCTCCAACACATCGCCTGCGCCCAACACAAAGCCAGGCTGCTTGGCTTGGCCCCACTGCTGTGCAAACGATGGGGCGAGGCCTGCGTCACTGGCCAAACGCCGCGCCAGTGGGGCGGTCACATCGAGCAGCTGAATCCCTGGAATTTGGGTCTCTTGGGCATTCTTTTGAATGAGTTCCAAACTCGGGCCTGCCGAAGGCAATGAATCGGGGTATGTGCCGCAGCCGGCCAGAGGCAACACCAGCCAACCCACATAGCGACGCAAGAATCTCATGGGGTCTTTTACATGGAGCGTTAGAAGGCAATTGGATTGAGAGAGATACATCTGACGCTCTCTTAAACTTGGCGCAGAGCCAAATGAGTTGCACGCAAATGACGTTCCATCGGCAAGTCTGACTCCACCCCCAACACACTGCGGTGGTACCAGCCGCCCCACGAACGGCGTTGGGCCTTGTTGTAACGCTGCAGCGCCTTGGCCAAACCGGGCAATGCATTGCCATGGGTCTTGCCCTCATCCGACGTCAACAGACCCTTCACAATGCTCATGCGCGACCAGCCATCGCGCAGACGTTTCAAATAATTGGCCCCACCCTCTGCATCCACCGCCCTGCCCAACAAGCTCACATAAGCCGCTTTTATAAAGTCCACACCCTCCAATTCCAGCAAGTCATTGATGTTCGTGACTTGCGGTGCCGGGCCATCCCAAGACACAGCCATAGGAGCAGGCCACCAAGTTGGCGAAGGCATCAATGCGGTGCGGCTGCGCTGCGTGGGCATTGACACGACCACACTGCGCCGCATCTGCTGTCTGCGCGATTCGTAGCGCTGAGCTTCATCGCTAGAAGCCAACGCCTGGTAAGCCTCAAAACGGCTTACACCTTGCTGCAACTGCTGCATATAACCGTTCAGGCCCTCTGCATCTGCCCCTCTGCCCAGCAGGCGCAAGTACGCCTGCCGCACAAAAGCCTCATCGTCGAGTGCCAACATCCCGGGCTCCATGGCCTGCAATACATCCATAGTTTGGTTTATTTGATTCATAACCCTACATCCTTCCTATTTCAAATCTTCAAGGTCCTGCTAGGACCTACCTTCGGCTAACACATGCCTCAAGCCAGATCGGCATCTAATCTTTGTTCATCGCAGATCACTGCACCCACAGACCGCGTCGCTGTGTCCAGGTCGGTTTGCTGCAGTCCAAAGGCTTGCACAACCTGCGCATGGTGACTGTCGTTACCACCACTTGCAAAGTGCTTCATGAACAAGCCCATCACATGGGCCACACCCTCAGGGGTCACATTGCGCCAATCGGCTGCAAAGTACTTGCCCGCGTTGGGGGCCGCAGTGATCACCTCGTAAGAAGCAAAGTAAGCCACCCACGCGAACTCATTCACAAGCTCTTGCGCTACCGTGCGCAACACAGCCTTACTGTAGGCGGTCGATGCCATCACACTGCGCTGTTCGTAAGTTGCCACCAGCGGCACGGGCGACACCGTCAGCACCACCCGCACCTTGGGGTTGACCGCCTTGAGCAGCCACAAAAAAGCC
>JBIKHW010000442.1:0-2653 GCA_044361935.1 Limnohabitans sp.
TTTGGAAGGCCGCATCGCGATTGGTCGCTTTTTGCAACGCTTTCCAAATTACCAGCTCACGCAAGCGCCTGTGCGTGGCGGCCGGGCTCGGTTTCGCGGCTTTTTGCACGCACCGTTTTCGATCAGTTAAGCACCAAGGAGACACCCATGGACACCACCGAAACACCTGCGCCACAGCACGCCAGTTTTGCCGAGTTCTACCCCTTCTATTTGAGCGAGCACAGCAACCGCACCTGCCGCCGCATGCATTTTGTGGGCAGCACGTTGAGCCTCGTGTGTCTGGCCATGTTGGCCGTGACGGGCAAGCCGCAATACTTTTTGTATGGCTTGCTGTGTGGGTATGGCTGCGCCTGGATCGGGCATTTTGTGTTCGAGAAAAACAAGCCCGCCAGCTTCAAACGCCCGCTCTACAGTTTCATGGGCGATTGGGTCATGTACCGTGACATGTGGCGCGGGCGTGTGAGTTTTTGAGCGATCCGATCCTTTTGGGGCTCATGGCGCATTGACCGTGTCAGTGAGTGTCGTCACTCGTTATGCCCTTCAGGGACCGACCGAACACGGAGACGGTTGATCAACGCCGTTCAATCCTTTTTGTACCCCTTAACAAAGCGGTGCACCGCCAAAACGCACTGCTGGTGGGCAGTTTTGCTAGGAACGCGCTGCAAGTACGGGCGAGAGGCAGCCTCGCAAATCGAAGCCGCATCGATGGCGTCTTTCTTGGATTTTTTGCCCGCCACGCATGAAGGATTGACATGGTGAGCAGCAATGATGCAAGGACTCAATCCCATGGTAGCCCAGGTCGGCCAACGCAGTGCGTTGCGCTGCAGATTTCGATGGCAAGCCTGCACCCATGAGGCAAGGTGCGTCACCCGTCAAATAACTTGCCTGAAGCGATCGCCTTGGGGCGAACGCTTCGAATGGAATGACAGCGTGAATTAGGTTGATGCGTTAGACGCGTTAGACCCGATACACACCAACGCGCAAGAGAGTTTTTGGGTTTTAAATTTCCATGGATTTCCCTTTTCCATGACTTCAGATGTTTGACGAACACCAACAACGTGGCGTTAGTTGCTGTTGTCGGAAAGTCCTTCCAATTCGACCTTCAAACAATGGATATGCCTTCAAAGAAGGCGGTATCACAGGGGCTCTTCAATCCGGCAACAAACCCGCCAACAACTGGCTCAGGTGCACGGCCTCGCGCTGAGCGCCGTCGTGGATTTGGTGACGGCAACTGGTGCCGTCGGCCACCACAATCGCATCGGCTTGGGCGCGCACCGCTGGCAGCAAACTCAGCTCGGCCATTTGCATCGACACCTCGTAGTGGCTGGCTTCGTAACCAAAGCTGCCCGCCATGCCGCAACAGCTGCTTTCAATCAGCTGGGGCTTGGCCCCCGGAATCCAGCGCAAGACCTCCATCACGGGTGAGACCGCGTCAAAGGCTTTTTGGTGGCAATGACCGTGCAACAACACCGGTCGGTCTACCGGGGCGATTTGCGCCTTCAGTCCGTCCAGTTGACCCGATTGGGCTTCGCGGGCTAAAAATTCCTCGAACAACAAGGCTTGCCCGGCGATGCGTTGCGCGCCCTCGCCCAAGCCCATGACCAGCATTTCGTCGCGCAGCGTGAGCAGGCATGAAGGCTCCAAGCCCACGATGGACAGACCTTTTTCGGCAAAAGGCAGCAGGCTTTGCACCACCTCGCTGGCCTTTTCGCGGGCTTTGTCCACCATGCCGCTGGCCAAGTAGGTGCGACCGCAGCAAAGATGCCCGCCATCGCCCTGCAACTTGGTGGCCACATGCACGGTGTAACCGGCCGCCTGCAGGACCTTCACGGCAGCATGCGCGTTAGCCGACTCCAAGTAGCCGTTGAAGGTGTCCACAAACAAAACCACGCCACGGGCTGCTGCCAAGACCTCGGCACGTGTGGCGGTGGCTTGTGCAGCGCTAGGCGGGGTGCTGAAGAAGTGACGCCTCTGCCATTCGGGCAAGCTGCGTTTGGCCGACAGGCCCAAGAGCTTTTCAGTCAAAGCGGCCAGCAGCGGCATGCGGTTGCGCAGGTTCAAAACCGGGGCCAGGCGCGCCGCCCAGCGGGCGTAGTCGGGCAAATGGGCCACCAATTTGTCTTGCAGCGTATGGCCATGCTTGGCCTTGTAGTGCTGCAAAAATTCGACCTTCATCTTGGCCATGTCCACCCCAGTGGGGCAATCGCGCTTACAGCCTTTACAGCCCACGCAAAGGTCCATGGCCTCGCGCACAGCTTCGCTGCTCAAAGCGTCTTCGCCCGCCAGGCCTTCGATCTGGCCGCTCAAGGCCAGACGCAAAGTGTTGGCACGGCCACGCGTCAGGTGTTTCTCGTCGCGGGTCACCCGGTAGCTGGGGCACATGGTGCCTGCATCGAACTTGCGGCAATGGCCGTTGTTGTTGCACATCTCCACCGCCTTGGCCAAGCCCTGGGCCGGGTCACCGCCGGTGCCTGAGGCGCTGGTTTGCTCGGTGACCGGGTCGTTTTGCACGTTCCAGGCGCTCCAGTCGAGCACGGTGCGGATCGGCACCACCTTGTAGCTGTGCGGAAAACGCATCAGCGTGGTGTCGTCCATTTTGGGCGGGTTGACGATGCGCTGGGGGCACAAAAGTTGCTGCGGGTCCATCTGCTGC
>JBIKHW010000122.1:0-8867 GCA_044361935.1 Limnohabitans sp.
TGGTCTTTCGCCCCGACAAGGGCGAGCTGAACCTGAGTGCCCTCACCGCCCCCATCGACCCCAACGGGCCCTCCAGCTCCTGGCTGGGCGTGCCCGATGTGCGCGTCATGCTCGACTTGGGCTCTGACTTTCAGCTGAAAGGCCAAGGACTCAGCACACGGCTGACAGGTCAGGTGGAGCTGCTCAGCAACGCCAACACGCGGGGCCTGCCGCGGCTGAGCGGGCTGGTGCGCACCGAGGGTGGTCGCTACAAAGCTTACGGGCAGCAGCTGAACATCGACACCGGCGTCCTCCGCTTCAGTGGCCCCTACGACAACCCGAATCTGGACATCATTGCACTGCGGCCCAACCTGCCACAAAAAGTAGGCGTGCAGATCACCGGCACCGCTTTGCTCCCACGCATCCGTTTGTACGCAGACCCTGACCTGCCTGACGCCGACAAACTCGCCTTGCTGGTGCTCGGTCGCTCTGCAGCCAGTGGCGGCGCCGAATCTGCCGTCTTGCAACAGGCAGCCGTCGCCCTTCTCAGCGGCAACGGCAAAATTCTCAGCGGCGATTTGGCCAGCAGCCTGGGACTGGACGAAATTTCACTGGCCAGTGGCAGCCGTTCGGACGCCACGGCCACCGGTGCCGCAGTGACGCTGGGCAAACGCCTGTCCAAAGACTTTTACCTCGCCTACGAAACCAGCCTGAGTGGCGCTTTCGGTTCGCTCTACATCTTCTATGATCTTTCTCGCCGCCTCACCTTGCGGGCACAAGCTGGCGAACAAAGCGCACTGGACTTGATCTTCACAGTCCGGCGCGATTGAAGCGCTGACCTTGCCCCATCGCAGGCAGCATGTTGGCACCTCAAATTCAAGTGTGGCATTTGGCCTGACCCGATCCGCGCCAGGCCCTAGCTTGTCCCCCATCATGCCCCCCAACCCGGGGACAGTCGGGGGAAACCCGACCTACAAACCCACTTTTTCTACTTGCTTGATAACCACAAACTACTCTAATATCCACATGGAAATCTTGGGCTTCATCAAACCTGACATTTACGTGTTTTCAACAACTCAAACGCCTTCACTTAAGACTGCTTCAGGGGCTTTAGATTCGGAAAAATCATTAACCGTTACCAACTGCATTCTTATTTTTCGAAGCATTGAATGTCATGGATATTGAAGTCGATCCCTTGAAAAAAAATACACGCCTCTCGACCCTTCAAAAGTACTAATTCTCAAATAGGCCACCCCCCTATTTCCACTCTTGAACCAACAAAGCCAGTTGCACCTTATGAATAATCTTACTTGGCGACCTGAGGATGCTCAATTGCTGCTGAGCTTGCGTGAGGCTGCTGGCATTGATGCTATGGTTTTTGCGCGTATGAACACGGTCTCGGTGGCCCAATTAAAGGAACTGGAACATGGTGAAGGAAACAGTTTTTACAACCCTCAAATAAAACGCAGCACAGGGATCAAACTGCTCAAAAAATTAGGGCATGAACCTGCCACGTCTTGCGAAGATACGCAGCCAGAAGAACCAGCCGCAGCGGTCACCGCGACAGTAGAACCATTGAACACTCGGTCAGCCAACTGGGCCCCCAGTGAATCCTCTTTGCAGGCAGCGCCCTTGAAACGGAATCTGGTTTTTTCACCCAAGCAACTGTTGGTGGTTGTTTCATTTTTGGGCATTCTCGCGGTCATTTTGACTGGCAACCAATGGGCACAAAGCAACGCCATCAAGGCCGTACCAACGCCGCCGCCCACCCCTCTTGCCACGCTTGCCCCCA
Source organism: Limnohabitans sp. (assembly GCA_044361935.1). Classification (GTDB taxonomy): domain Bacteria; phylum Pseudomonadota; class Gammaproteobacteria; order Burkholderiales; family Burkholderiaceae_C; genus Limnohabitans_A. Next base: position 1,772 of record JBIKHW010000122.1, read on the forward strand.
CGCTGCCCAGCGCATCCGAGACAACCGGCCCAGCAGCGCAGCTCGCTTTCATGCCAAGCCCACCCACTGAATTGTCTGCACCGACCAAACCTTCTGCCAAAGAGGTGGCCACCCAAGCCCCAGCCACCCCGTGTGATGCCAAAATGCGCGAGGTTGGCGCCACCCACACGACCACGGCCCCACTTAAGCCGGGTAACTATGTGCATTTTGAGGCCATTGAGGACACGGAGCTGTGCGTGCGCGACCACGACAACCAAGTCACTTGGGTGAGACTGCCTGCTGGCATGAAAAAGACCGTGCACGGCTCGGCTCCATTTTTGGTTCAAACAAGCCAGTGGAACAAGATGAAGATGTTCTTTCAAGGCCGACAAGTGCCGATCAATCACCATGCTCCTTCACATTTGGTCTTAAACACCCAAGATTTTTAATGCCCATTTTCCAGATCAACTCGTGTGAAATCAGGCCTGACTTAGCACCTTACAATCGAGGACTCAGTGCCACCGTAGTTCAATGGATAGAACTCTCCCCTCCTAAGGGAGTGATACAGGTTCGATTCCTGTCGGGGGCACCAGCTTTTTTTAAAGTTATCGATACGGCGCTCTGAAGTTTCAATTTTGTTCACCGCTCTCCCGTAGGTCGGTAGCTTTAGCCCCAAAATTGCGGGCTTCGGGCGTAGGCTGCATGTAGTGCAAAGCCACCAACCTACAAATTCTTTGACTTCATTTCCGCCACTTCGTTCTTTCTTAAGCAAAAAGGGGCAATTGCAGCTAGTTATTTGGCACCAGCGCGCTTTCACAGATAAAACTGTATTGACTTAACTCAGTTAAGCTCATGCCCTTGGTTGAAAAAACGGAGACTCCCATGCCCGGATTACTGCCCCACATTGACCCCGATGGTCTACTTGAATTTTCGGTGGTCTACACCGACCGCGCCTTGAACCACATGTCCAAGCGCTTTGGCGGCGTGATGACCGACATCTCGCGCATGCTGAAAACCGTGTACGGTGCGCACTCGGTCGCGCTGGTGCCCGGCAGCGGCACCTTTGGCATGGAGTCTGTCGCTCGCCAATTTGCCACCAACCAGCACGTCATGGTGATCCGCAACGGCTGGTTCAGCTACCGCTGGACGCAGATTTTTGACATGGGCCAGATCCCCAAGAGCCACACGGTGATCAAAGCCCGCCGCCTGTCCGAAAGCTCGCAAGCCGCCTGGGCGCCTGCCCCCATTGCCGAAGTGACCGCCGCCATTGCCACCGAAAAACCCGCATTGGTGTTTGCGCCGCATGTCGAAACCTCGGCTGGCATGATCTTGCCCGACGACTATTTGAAAGCATTGGCCGATGCGGTGCACGCCGTGGGTGGCCTGTTGGTGCTGGACTGCATTGCATCGGGCGCCATGTGGCTCGACATGAAGGCCACGGGCGTGGACGTGCTGATCAGCGCCCCGCAAAAAGGCTGGAGCAGCTCACCGGCTTGCGCCATGGTCATGCTGAGCGAACGTGCCCGCCAGGCGATCGATAGCACCACCAGCTCCACCTTCGCGATGGACCTGAAGAAGTGGCTGCAAGTGATGGAAACCTACGAAAGTGGTGGCCACATGTACCACACCACCTTGCCCACCGACGCCTTGCTGCGCCTGCAAGACGCCATGCTGGAGACCGAAGCTTATGGCTTTGCCAAGGTTCGCGAAGAACAAATCGCACTGGGCCAACGGGTACGTGCCTTGCTGCTGGAGCACGGCTTTCCCAGTGTGGCAGCGCCAGGGTTTGAGGCTCCCGGCGTGGTGGTCAGCTACACCACCGACCCCGAGATTCAGAGCAGCAAGAAGTTTTTGGCACTGGGCCTGCAGACCGCTGCGGGCGTGCCCCTGCAGTGCGACGAACCGGCCGACTTCCGCACCTTCCGCATGGGCCTGTTTGGCTTGGACAAATGGCACAACGTTGACCGTACGCTACAGCAACTGAGCGGTGCACTTGAGACCATTGCCCCCAAGGCCAAGCTGGCGGCCTGATCCCAGCCAGCTGCCTTTTGCAAACACCTGCTGTCTGCTCTGGATCCCGGCTCAAGGCCGGGATGACAGCGATATCGATTTGACGTCGACAACGACCATCCTGTCATCCCGGGCGAAGACCCGGGATCCAGTTCACTCAACTGCCGTTTGCAAACACCTGCTGTCTGCTCTGGATCCCGGCTCAAGGCCGGGATGACAGCGGCATCGGTTTGACGTGGACAACGACCATCCTGTCATCCCGGGCGCGAAGACCCGGGATCAACCAAGGCAGGCCTCACAAGGTGATGACGGTGCAACCCGTGGTCTTGCGGGCTTCCAAGGCGATGTGGGCTTGCTGGATTTGTGCGAGCGGGAAGGTCTGGTCGATGTGGATCTTCACCTTGCCACTGGTCACCGCTTCGAACAAATCATCGGCCATGGCCTGCGTGTTTTCGCGGGTGGTGATGTGGCTGAACAAAGTCTGGCGTGTGACATAAATCGAGCCCTTGGGGCCGAGAATACCGGGCGCAAACGGGGCCACAGGGCCAGAGGCGTTGCCAAAGCTGGCCATCAAACCAAAGGGTGCCAAACAGTCGAGAGACTTGTCCCAAGTATCTTTGCCCACCGAGTCGTAAACCACCTTCACACCCGCACCGCCTGTGATCTCTTTGACCTTGACCTGGAAGTCTTCGGTCGAATAGTTGATGCAGAACTCGGCGCCATTGGCCAAAGCCAATGCGCACTTGGCGTCGCTGCCGGCCGTGCCAATCAGGCGCAAGCCCAAAGCCTTGGCCCACTGGCAAGCGATCAGGCCCACACCACCGGCAGCAGCATGGAACAACACAAAGTCACCGGCTTTGAGGCCGCCCTGGGGCAGCGTGCGCTTGAGCAAGTATTGCGCTGTCAGGCCCTTGAGCATCATGGCCGCGCCCGTCTCAAACGAGATCGCATCGGGCAGCTTGCACACACACTTGGCGGGCATCACGCGCACTTCGCAGTAGCTGCCGGGCGGCTGGCTGGCGTAGGCGGCGCGGTCGCCCACCTTCAGGTGCGTGACGCCCTCACCCACAGCTTCCACAATGCCCGAGCCTTCCATGCCCAATTTGAGGGGCATGGGCAGCGGATACAGACCACCACGCTGGTACACATCAATGAAATTCAGGCCAATGGCCTTGTGTCGGATGCGGATCTCACCAGGGCCGGGCTCGCCCACCGCGACGTCGACCAATTTCATGACTTCGGGACCGCCGTTCTGGTCGATCTGGACTGCAAGGCTCATATTGTTCTCCTGTTGGAATGGGGGGACAGACAAGACACTTTGCCACGAAACGCGAGCCTGAGCCGACACAAGGGGCAGTTGGGGGACAGCTTGGCGACAGCGGGAAAACCCGAATGCCGATACAGTGCCGCATGACCCAAAAACTCACGCCTGTCACAGCCTTGCTGCTGACCGTTCCCCCATTGCTGTGGGCGGGCAATGCCGTGGTGGGCCGCCTGGTCAGCGACCTGGTGCCGCCCATCACGCTGAATTTCCTGCGCTGGGCTGTAGCCTTGTTCATCTTGCTGCCCTTGGCCGCTTGGGTTTTGAAGCGCAACAGTGGCCTGTGGCAACACTGGCGGCGCTTTGCATTGCTCAGTTTGCTGGGTGTGGGTTGCTACAACGCGCTGCAATACTTGGCCCTGCAAACCTCCACCCCGCTCAACGTGACCTTGGTGGCCGCCAGTGGCCCGGTGTGGATGCTGGCCATTGGGGCGCTGTTTTTTCAGGCCCCGGTGCGTCGCGCCCAGGTGTACGGTGCAGTCTTTTCGATTCTGGGCGTGCTGGTGGTCTTGTCGCGGGGTGATTGGGCGCAGCTGATGGCGGTGCGCCTGGTGTTGGGCGATGTGTTCATCTTGCTGGCCACAGCCTGCTGGACTTGGTACAGCTGGATGCTGACACGCAAAGACGAACCCGAGGCCATCCGCCAAGACTGGGCCGCCTTCTTGCTCGCGCAAGTGGTCTTTGGTCTGGGCTGGTCGGGCCTGTTTGCGGGCATGGAATGGGGCCTGACCGATGCCCACATCACTTGGGGCTGGCCCTTGGTCAGTGCACTGGCCTTTGTGGCGGTGGGCCCGGCCGTGCTGGCCTACCGCTGCTGGGGCCTGGGCATCCAGCAAGCGGGCCCCTCGGCGGCAGGTTTTTTTGCCAACCTCACGCCGCTGTTTGCGGCCATTTTCTCGGCCGCATTTTTAGGTGAGCTGCCGCAGCTTTATCACGCGCTGGCGTTCGCGCTGATCATTGGCGGGATTTGGGTGTCATCTAGAAAATAACCTGTGAAGGTTTAGCTAAGCTGCAGTAGAAATTTCTCAAATTGGCTCCGCGTGCGCGCGAGTGTGGCAATCAGGTTGATGACTCTTTTGCAGCGATAGCAGACATTGGCGCTTTCAAACCGAATGACACAGATTGGCAAAAACTGACAGCCGTAAAAGCCGATTTGATGGTCTGGTCATGACCGCAAAAACCGACACCCCATCACCAGGGGCACAACCCAAAGTGTCGGATGAACAGACACTTTACGGCATGCCCCAGCAAGCGTTTAGCCCTGTAGAAAGAGAATTTTCAGATCAAACCGGAAGGGATGACTGATCTGATTCACTCATTTTTCTGAGCCTCGGTTTTTGGCGAGGTGGGGATTTGGACATGATCATCGGATGTGGTTTGGCAAAAGAGTCACAGGCCGATCATCTAGAAAATGGCGGTTGACGGAAAAGCATAATGAATCTCAATGCCTCGAAGGAGCTTGGCTGTTATCTTGACCGTCAACCCTGTCCAGGAACTCGCCAATTCGACGTTCCAGATCCCGATAGTGGGGATTGAATGTCGCACGTGCACCGGCCTCGCCGGCAGGTGGCGACTGACCTCCGACACCGTACCAGACCCGCTGCGCTTGCTTGCACGCTCGAACCTGCTCTTCCGTACGAAATGGTGGGCTGCCGCAATTACGGTAAGTACCGGACTCACCATAGTGCGGATTCTCTGGAGAGATGTGGACAGCGAGATGGGAAATTCCAACCACTCGCAGTGTGGTGTCCAATGCCGAGAGCCAGACCGTCCGATCGCTCGCTGTCGTCTGCGGAGGGTTGGAAAAGTAGTTGATAAGCAAACTGCGCGCATTCAGGGCATTTGCGTCAAAAAATTGTCGATTCCAGGCCACATCGACCACTTCATCATCTTCACTCTGCACTACCAGCCAAGGTGTCTGGATCGGTCCTCGTTGGCGAATACGGGCTTCCATCGTTCCCAAAACGGCCACGGTGGAAGCAATCCCTCGCGTCGGCATCGCGCCATAACGCGCGAAATCTTCGCGTGGACCCAGGTCTAACCAGGGACGAAACGTGGCAATCCATCTTGCTTGCCGAGCCAGAAAGTTGGAACGGATGCGATACGCCGGCGCCAAGCCAATCACCGCATCCACATTGCCTGGCGACTTGGCGGCAGCGGTCAGCGCCAGGGCTGCGCCCAAGGAGAAGCCTGCGACCACGACGAAAGGGCTCTCGGCACGCGCTTGCCGCAGAGCCACTTCAACATGAGACAACCAATCGTGGTGATCGACGACCATCAGATCTGCCGGACGTGTCCCATGCCCGGGCAGCAACAGTGCACGTGCTTCGAAACACTGTTTTGCGAGTGTCTCCGCGAGATCCCGCATGGCAAATGCCGTGTCAGAGAGGCCATGGATAAGGACAGCGATGCCTCGGGGTGTGCCCTTCTTGCACCCCTGGTCTGGCGGCAGCTTGAAGGGCACCACCTTGCCCAGTTCTGCATCGGCCATCGATGCAACAAAAGGCAAACGATGCGTGCGCAGTTCTTGGCTCACATCCCTTATATAGGTCTCGAAATCGGCGACAGGGGCAAAAGCGGCGGGTTCACGCCATCCACTGCTCACCAGCTCAGGGCGTGGGGGCACGTCACCTGTGGATGAGCATCCAAGCAAAAGCGTCGACAAGATTGTTGCAAACAGAGGCCGACGCATGGCAAGCTCTTTCTTTGGGCGGAGCATCTTCTTACGAGTGTGGTGGAGTTCAATATTGAATATGACAGAACCTGATGTTTCAGGTTCTCAGCAGCGTATCCAAACTTCGGCGCGGACTCGGCCCGCCAGGTTCCGTCGCGAATCCCACACGTGAGAGCATCTGCAGCGTTTGACCCGCTGAACCGAGGCCCATGGTTTGGTGCAGCGCCTCCCTCGGCCCGCGCATCTCCGGGAACTCCTGCAGGGCCTGAGACAACGGGTGCATGTCCACACCCGCAGCCGTGGCCAGCAAGTGGGCTCGCACATAGGCACGTCCCGAGGCCACCTGCGTCGGCCGTGTGTTGTCTGTGCTGGCCAACCACAGGAAGCCACTGGCAGTTTCAAAGGGTACCCAGCGGTCCATCACCCGCTGCAGTGAACTGCTGCCCTTGGCGGGCACTTCCATTGGGTCAAAGAGCCCAACTGTGTGCAGCGCCCGAACCATCGGGTTGTTGAGGCTGATGCCATCGGGGTTTTTCGCAATGGCGCTGGGCCCGATGCGCATCACGCGAGCCGATTCGAGCCAGGTGCGGGCCGTGGTGGCCTCGATCTCGTAGGCCTCGCGCATGATGCGGCGAATCGGATCCATAGCAGCTGAACCGGAAGCAACACCGCTGCGCAAGCCAAAGCGGCTTGCCGTCTCGACCCAGTTGCGTACCAGCGTGTCAGGCAGCGCACGATCATTTGCATAGGCAGACTTGCGCGTGTGCCGGCGCACGATCTGGGCGAACAAGGGGTCAGCCGGTGCACTGCCCTGTTCGCCCAGATAAAGAGTAGCCACGCGGCTGCCCTTGGGCAATTCTTGGTCAGCGGGTGCGCCGTCCGGGAAAAGCTCAACCTTGACTGCAACGCCCCGCTGGGCGGCCGCGATCACGGCCAACTCAATGAAGGCCCCGAAGCCAATCAGGATCTGTCGCCCAAAGGGATCGGTCTCGGGCAGCACCCGCTCAGCATCGCAGTTCAAGTGGATGCGTCCGGCTTCACGCAGATCGGCGATCCAAGGCTGGAGGTTGTGCGGATTAGGTGCCAACAGTGCATGGGCGAGCATGAAGCGC
>JBIKHW010000443.1:0-2632 GCA_044361935.1 Limnohabitans sp.
CCGGCCTTCAGGGGCAAGCTCACTTCAAAGCCCGACATGACCCACTGAACAAACAAGTCCAACACCCGCGCATTGGAGTTCTCGGAAATGCTGAACACCAAACACAATGCGGCCAGCAAGCCGATGACCGACTGCCAGAAGTACTTTTCGCGTGAGCGCATGCCCTCGGGGTCTTTGTTGACCACCTTGCGCCAGTCGTCGACCCAACCCACGGCGCCAAAGCCCAGGGTCACGATCAGCACGATCCAGACAAAACGGTTGGACAGGTCAAACCACAGCAAAGTGGAGATGGCGATCGACAACAAGATGAGCACACCGCCCATGGTGGGCGTGCCGCTTTTGGACAGGTGCGATTCCATGCCGTAACCACGGATGGGCTGGCCGATCTTGAGCGAGGTCAAGCGGCGGATGACCCAGGGGCCTGCGGCCAGGCCGATCAAGAGCGCCGTCATCGCGGCCATCACCGCACGGAAAGTGATGTACTGGAAAACACGCAAAAAGCCCCACTCGGGGGACAAACTTTGCAACCATTGGGCCAGGCTAAGCAGCATGGGGCTCCCCTTTTTTATTGTTTTGACTGTTCTTGTCTTCGCCCCGTGACAGCAGGGCTTGCACCACGCGCTCCATCTTCATGAAGCGCGAACCTTTGACAACCACACTTTGAAAACCATCCACTTGCGCTGTGACATCTGCTAGCAAACTGTCCATGTCTGCGAAGTGCCGGGCCGCACCAAAGGCCTGAGCGCTGTGCACACACAAGTCACCCAGGGTGAACAGTGCTTCGATACCGCGCTCGGCGGCGTAGGCCCCCACCTCGGCATGGAACTCAGGGCCTTGGTTGCCCACCTCACCCATGTCGCCCAGCACCAGCAAGCGCGGCGCAGGCAACTCGGCCAGCACGTCGATGGCGGCGCGTACCGAGTCGGGGTTGGCGTTGTAGGTATCGTCCACCAAGGTGATTTCTTCTGCGCCCATGGGCAGGACCAGAGCACGCGAGCGGCCCTTGACCGGCTCAAACGCCACTAGGCCCTGCACCACGGCGGCCAAGGGCACACCTGCAGCCAAGGCGCAGGCAGTGGCGGCCAAGGCATTTTTGACGTTGTGTCGCCCCGCAATGTGGAGGCGCACAGGCGCGGTGCCCTCGGGCGTTTTGAGCGTGAACTGCCAGGCGCCTGACTGCCAGACCACCACGGCAGCGCGCACGTCGGCGTCTGATTCAGAGGCCATGGCAAAGCAGCGCTGCTCCCGCTGGCCTGACAACTCACGCCACACGGAGATGTATGCTTCGTCGGCCGGAAACACCGCCACGCCCTCAGGAGGCAAGGCTTGCAGCACAGCCCCGTTTTCATACGCCACGGCTTCCACCGTGCCCATGAACTCCTGGTGCTCGCGCTGCGCGTTGTTGACCAACGCCACGGTGGGCTGGGCCAATTGGGACAAGTAGGCGATCTCTCCAGGGTGGTTCATGCCCAGCTCGACCACGGCCATGCGGTGGTGGGCGCGCAAATTGAACAGGGTCAAGGGCACGCCAATGTCGTTGTTCAGGTTGCCCTGAGTGGACAAAGCGTCGTCCCCTGCATGGGCGCGCAAGATGGACGCGATCATTTGCGTCACAGTGGTTTTGCCGTTGCTGCCAGTCACGGCAATCAGCGGCAAATTGAACTGCGCGCGCCAGCCAGCCGCCAACTCACCCAAAGCAATGCGGGCATCGGGCACCACCAACGCGGGCAATCCTTGCGACAGCGCCTGGGCTTCGCCAGAAGCTTCGCACACCACAGCCACCGCGCCTTGCGTTTTGGCTTGGGCAATGAACGCATTGCCGTCAAAGCGCTCACCGCGCAAGGCCACAAACAGGTCGCCCGCTTGCAGGCTGCGGCTATCGGTGTGCACCCGGTCGGCCAAAACACCTTGCACATTCACGCCGCGTGCTTGGCTCAGCCAGCTCAGGGCGAGCGTCAAACTCAACTTCATGGACACCGGGGCATTCATGCGGACACCCCCTGGCGCTTTGCAGCACGTTGCTGCAATGCCGCGCGGGCCTGCGCCACATCCGAAAACGGGTGGCGCACGCCCATGATCTCTTGCTCAGTTTCGTGGCCTTTGCCTGCTACCAGCACCACGTCTTGCGCGGCAGCTTGGGCCACTGCCTCATCAATTGCCAAGGCACGGTCCAGTTGAATCTGCACCGATTGTGGGCGGCGCAGGCCTTGGACCATCGCGGCCACAATCGCCTCGGGCGATTCGGTGCGGGGGTTGTCGCTGGTCAACACCACTTGGTCGGCCCCAGCTTCGGCGGCTGCGGCCATCAAGGGGCGTTTGCTGGCATCGCGGTCACCGCCACAGCCCAACAAGCACCACAGGCGGCCGCCACGCAGCGCTACCTGCGAACGCACTGCTGCAAGTGCTTGGGTGATGGCGTCTGGCGTGTGCGCATAGTCCACGACCACCAAAGGACTGGTCACACCCGACTGATCACCCGACAGATCCAAGGTCACGCGCTCCATGCGGCCGGGCACCGCCGTCAACTGTGCACAGGCCTGCACCGCTTGTGTCAAATCAAAGCCCAAAGACCGCAAACTGCCAATCACGCCCAAGAGGTTGTCCATGTTGTAGTCACCGATCAAACCTGTGT
>JBIKHW010000444.1:0-2617 GCA_044361935.1 Limnohabitans sp.
TCGAACAGGACCAGTTGTTTGCCGGCATTGTCGGACTGCTCTCGGGCCTGATCGCCGCATTGGCCTACATGCAGGTGGCGGCGCTGGGGCGACTGAACGAACCCGAAGCCCGCACCGTATTTTATTTTTCGGTGGGCACCACTGTGGTGGGCGCAGCACTGATGCTGGTCACTGGCATGAGCCCATGGCTTTGGCCCAGCGTGTTGTGGTTGCTGCCCATTGGCGTGCTGGCCGCATTGGGGCAGTTGTGCATGACCAACGCTTACAGCCGAGGCTCGACCTTGGTGGTGGCCAACCTGCAATATTCGGGTATCGTCTTTGGTGCCTTGTTTGGCCTGTTCCTGTTCGGCGACCAGATCCCGCTCATGGGCTGGCTGGGCATGGCTTTGATCATGGCCAGCGGCATCGCCTCCACCATCTTGCGCAACCGAGCCCTGCCCCGCGCCCCTGCCGAAGACCATTGAACGGAGACCTTTGCCATGTACCCCTTGCTCATCACCGCCGCCCAATTGCAAGCATTGCAGACCCAGGGCACGCCCTGCGCCGTGCTGGACTGCAGCTTTGACCTGATGAAACCCGAGCTGGCCGATGGCTTTTTTGCCAGCGAACGCATCGCAGGCGCCTTGCCCGCCCACCTCGACAAAGACCTGAGCACGCACCAGCCGGACCAGGCTATCAATGGCGGGCGCCACCCCTTGCCGCAGCGCGAGCGCGTTGCGCAGTGGCTGGGCAGTCTGGGCATTCACAACGGCATGCAGATCGTGGTGTACGACCGCAACAAAAGCCAATACTGCGGCCGCTTGTGGTGGATGCTCAAGTGGCTGGGACACGAGGCTGTGGCCGTGCTCGATGGCGGTTTGCAGGCCTGGAAAGACGCGGGCGGTGGCTTGGATTCAGGGCCTGTCGCGCCAGCCGCCCCTGCCCGATTCGATCTGAAAACGCCCCTGCGCCAACTGGTGCTCACCGATGCTGTTTCGGCCGCCTTGGGCCAACCCGCTCAGACCGTGGTCGATGCCCGCGCCGGAGCCCGTTACCGGGGTGAGGTGGAACCCCTTGACCCGGTGGCAGGACACATTCCGGGCGCATTGAACCGTCCTTTCACCGAGAACTTCACCGAAAACGGCCGTTTCAAAAGCCCCGAGCAACTGAAGGCGGAATGGACCCAGGTGCTAGCGGGCCGCCCGGCCAGCAGCGTGGTGCACCACTGCGGCAGCGGGGTAACGGCCGTGCCCAATCTGATCGCGATGGAGTTGGCCGGTTTTGGCCCCACTGCGCTCTATGCAGGCAGCTGGAGCGAATGGTGCCGCACGCCCGGGCTGCCCAGCGCCAAAGGCGAATGATCCGGTCCGCTCAGGTTGAAACATCCATGAAACTTGGGTCATCCCGGGCGAAGACCCGGGATCCATTGGGCGCCACTGCCCTTAGCCAACACCCGCTGCATGCAGTGGATCCCGGCTCAAGGCCGGGATGACAAAAACAAGGCTGGGATGACAAAAGAGCCTCTTGATCCGGCACGATGAAATTGGAACACCCCTCAAATTTTGTCATCCCGGGCGAAGACCCGGGATCCAGTGTGCACCACAGCCCTTTGCAAACACCCGCAGCATGCACTGGATCCCGGCTCAAGGCCGAGATGACAAAGTGAAAGGCCGCGATGACAGAAAAAAGGCCGGGATGACAGAAAAAAAGCCTGGGTGACAGAAAAAAGTCGGGTTGCCCAAGTGACCGATTCAGGGCAATCACCTGCAAACTTCACAGGGCCGGATCAATAAGAGGCAAATCAGTGCTGGTGCCCCGCCAAGGCGCTGACCAGCACCACCATGCCGATGCCCACGCTCAACCAAAGAATCTGGGCCGCTGTCTCGCGGGCTGACAGGCGCTTTTGCAATTGGGGGATCAGGTCGGCCAAAGCCACATACACAAAGCTGCTGCTGGCCACGACCAGGAAATACGGCAGCCAGTCGTGTAAGGCGTCAACCAGCACATAACCCACCGCGCCGCCCAAAGCGGTGATGGCCCCAGCCATGGACACCTTGAGGATGGCCGCTTGGCGGCTGCTGCTGCCTTGGCGTAACACCGCCAGATCGCCCATGTGGTGGGGAATTTCGTGGGCCAGCACGGCCAGCGCGGCAATCACGCCCAAGCGCATGTCGGCGATGAAGGCCGATGCAATCAGGATGCCGTCGCCAAAACAATGCACGCTGTCCCCCGCCAACACCGCCCACTGTCCACGGGGTGGCTCTTCGTCGGCATGGGCACTGTGCACATGGTGATGGCCCGTGTGGTGCGCATGCCCATGTTCGTGAGCATGGTCGTTCCCGTGGTCGTTCCCATTTCCGTGCCCATGTCCGTGGCCATGTCCGTGGCCATGTTCATGCCCGTGGTGCCAGAGCTCGGCCTTGTCGAGCAAAAAGAAAAACAGCAAACCCACCAGCAAAGTCATGAACAACTCGTGCGCCCCGGCCTCGCTCTCGAAGGCCTCGGGCAAGAGGTGCAAAAACGACGTCGCCATCAAGGCCCCAGCGGCCAGACTCAACATGTGCTGGGTATAGCGGCTCAAAATGCCAAAACTCAGCCAAGCCGCCACCCAGACGCTGCCAATGCCCGCCACCAAAGT
>JBIKHW010000445.1:0-2606 GCA_044361935.1 Limnohabitans sp.
AGGCAAAACCCACACAGCCACCCCCGGCGAACTGCTGGTCGAGCGCATGGTCAAAGAACTCAAGCGCCCCGGCCGCGCCGCAGGTGGTGGTTTTTACGACTACCCCGCTGGCCAGAAAAAAGTGCTTTGGCCCGAACTCAAAACCCGCTTTGAAAAAGCAGATGTGGCCTACAGCCAGCAAGACATCAAAGATCGCCTGTTGTACCGCCAAGCGGTAGAAACCGCCCGATGCCTGCAAGAAGGCGTGCTGACCTCGGTGCACGACGGCAACATCGGCTCGATCTTCGGCATCGGCTTCCCGGCCTGGACCGGCGGCGCGCTGCAGTTCATCTATGGCCAGGGGGTGGATGCGTTTGCAAAGCGCTGCGCTGAGCTGGCGTCGAAGTATGGCGCGGGCTTTGTGCTGACGGCGGAAGTGATTGACAGCTTGAAGCAGAATCAGCCGGTTTATTGAGGCACAGGCCCGGAAGGGCTTGCAAGTCAAAACGCAGCCCCCGGGAGACTAGGGCTGCGTTTTTTACTTTTGCACACTCCGCAGCTGGTCAGCATCAAGCAGCTTGAGAAGGCTTGAGGCCTTTTGAACCACGGATGGTTTTACGATGTATGCCACTTAGTGGCATAATTTAAATCATGCGCCGCGTCTTCAAAACCCGCCAATTTGCCAAATGGATACGTAAAACCGATATGACGGATGACGCTTTGTGCTTGGCCGTGAGCGAGATGGTCAGTGGCCTGGTGGATGCCGATTTGGGTGGTGATGTGCTCAAGAAGCGGGTTGCTTTGCCGGGTCGCGGCAAGCGGGGCGGCGCCCGCACATTGGTGGCGACGCGCAGGGCCAGCCGTTGGTTTTTTGTGTTCGGGTTCGAGAAGAACGAAAAGGCCAGTGTGTCCCGCACTGAGCTGGAAGCTTTGCAGTGGCTGGCCAAACAACTGCTGGACTTGTCTGGGGCTCAGCTTGAAGTCGCGAAGCAAGATGGTTCGTTACAGGAGATTTGTCATGAGCACTAAAGCGAAATCGAAGGCCAAACCCCAGACCGCCAGCCGCGTGTTGGAAACGGTTTACGAAACAGCGGCCGACTTGGAGCGTTTGGGATTCATCGACAAGCGCAAGATGCAAAAGCTCGACGCGCTGTGCATGGAGCCGATTGCGCCCTATGACAGCGCCCAAATCCGCGCCCTTCGCGAGCAGCACAATTTGAGTCAGACAGTGATGGCGACGGTGCTCAACACCAGCGCCTCTACCGTGCGCAAATGGGAGATCGGTGAAAAGCACCCCAGCGGCCCATCGCTCAAGTTGCTGAACTTGCTGGACCGCAAGGGGCTGGATGCGTTGTTGTGATGCGCTGAAAAAAAGCCCTGACCCTGCCCGCGCTGCCCAGAGCCTGGCCGAGCTGAAACAGCACGAGCAACGCTACTGGTGGCCTAACGCAAAGGTGCGCAAGGCGCCCGCATCCTGGTGTTTTTCTCGCTACCGGAAGAATTGCGTGCCCCGCAGCCTGTCAGCAACAAGTGGCTGGAGAAGGCTTGGGGGTAGTTGAATCATTGAGTGAATGGGGGCGTTGGACTTGCACATCCGAGATCCACAAATAACCAAGTTTTCCTGCATGGACGTTTAGGTTGATCTGACTTCCCATGCGTGTCATCGCATAACTGTCGGCGCTGACAGTCACTTCAGTTTGAGGTGTCCTGTCAGTTGCTTTGATCGTTAAGTAATATGTTGGCTTGTTAGTTTTTCGACGGTGCTTTTGAATGCGTTGACCAATGACCTCAGTGGTAACAGCTTTGCCCGCTTTGGCACCCAAGTCGAAATTGATATCTTTTAATGCGTAGTAACTGGTGCTGAACATTCCCAAGCTACCCGCCAAAAATACCTCAATCAATGTCATGTGAGCGCGAGAGGTTCGACTCAACATGATGGCTGCAGCGGCAACCAGTAAGCCAATGCTAATCGCGGTTATACCCAAAGCATGTTGGACAATCTCTGACCCCGGAAGTAGCTGTGCATTCGGGGATTCCAGCCATCGAAAAACCTGAATCACACCATTGGTCAAAAGGCCGTAAGCGATGGTAGAAAAGACGGCAGCAATCCAATAGTAAGGATCGAGCCATGGCTTGGTGATTTTCTTTTCAGCTTGCAGAAACTCTTTGGCGATTGCGTGTAATGCGGGTACGCACAGTGCGGCTAGGCCTAGTGCACCTTTATCTGCAGCCAGTTCACCTTTGAGCTTGTATTCTGCCCACAAGCATCCACTGCGTCCGTATAACCTGCGAAAGTGTGCGCCATGCATATTGCTGGACATGATCCATAAGACGTTGTCTGCAATATGCTGGCTGCTTGAAACCAGATTTTGGACCGTGGCATTGTCTGAAATGAAGTAGACCTGCTTATCAAATTCACTGTGCCCGGTTTGATGCTCTTTGGTCAGGCGCAGCACTTTAAAGGCGCGATCAAGCCAATTTTCACGACGAAAAGCACAATTGACTTGGGGGTTGAAGTCAATGCCGATCCAAAGCTTGTCGCTATATTTTTCACGGCGAAATTTGTATTGGTAAGGTAATCCATCGTATTTTTCGGAGTCACCTTTCCATCGTGTTCTCTCTGCATA
>JBIKHW010000446.1:0-2600 GCA_044361935.1 Limnohabitans sp.
TGTTGCCCAAGTTCTTGTGGGGGTGGAAGCCACCAGCAAGAAACGTGCATTCGAAGAAGCCGGACTTCTCTTTGAGAATCTGCATGGCTTGTCGCGTGCTCTGGTCACCGACAGCCTGTTTGCCCGCGAGCGTTTGGGCTCTACGGGCTTAGGCCATGGTGTGGCCATCCCTCATGGACGCATCAAAGGTCTCAAAGCCCCCATGGCTGCCGTCTTCCAGCTGGCCCAGCCCATTGGTTTTGACGCGCCGGACGAGCAGCCGGTCAACTTGCTGATCTTTTTGCTGGTGCCCGAAGCCGCGACCCAAAAGCACTTGGAAATCCTGTCCGAGATCGCCGAGTTGCTGAGCGACACTGCTTTGCGAGAAAGCATCAAAAGCAGCACAGCTCAAGCGGGCCTGCACCAGTTGATTGCCCAATGGCAATCGGCCCAAACCGCCTGACTTTCTTTTTCACAGCCTGCAGGCGATGAAACCCTCCGTCATCAGCGCAGATGTCCTTTTTGAGGACCACCGCCAACAACTCAAGTGGCAGTGGCAAGCTGGGCTGGGCGCTTCAGAGCGGCGCTTTGACGAAGTTGCCGTACGCCAGGCCCGCTCCGGCGCTGACCTGGTGGGCTACCTCAACTACATCCATCCCTACCGTGTCCAGATTCTGGGGCCGCGTGAAGTCGCCTACCTGACGAATGGCTCGCCTGATGACTGCTCGCGGCGTATCGCACGCATCGTGACGCTGGAGCCACCGGTGCTGGTGTTGGCCGACGGCCAGACTGCGCCCGAGGCCTTGCTGGCCATGTGCGAGCGGGCGCAAATTCCGATGTTTGCCACCGAGCAGTCGTCGGCCTTCGTGATCGATGTGCTGCGGGCGTATTTGTCCAAACACTTTGCCGACCGCACCACCATGCACGGTGTGTTCATGGACATTTTGGGCATGGGCGTTCTGATCACGGGCGAGTCAGGTCTGGGCAAAAGCGAATTGGGCCTGGAGTTGATCTCGCGTGGCAATGGCCTGGTGGCCGACGATGCGGTGGACCTGTACCGCATCAACCAGACCACCATTGAAGCGCGATGCCCTGATCTGCTCCAAAACCTGCTGGAAGTGCGTGGCATCGGACTTTTGGACATCCGCGCCATCTTTGGCGAGACGGCGGTGCGCCGCAAAATGCGGCTCAAACTCATCGTGCACCTGGTGCGCCGTGAAACCCTGGAGCGCGATTACGAGCGCCTGCCATCCGAGCCCTTGCGGCAAGACGTGTTGGGCATCCCGGTTCAAAAGGTGGTGATTCAGGTCATGGCCGGACGCAACATCGCGGTGCTGGTGGAAGCGGCCGTGCGCAACACCATCTTGCAGATGCGCGGGATTGATACCTACCAGGACTTCATCGAGCGCCAACGCCGCGCCATGGGCTGATCGCCGAGCTCAAGCCTTGTTCAGCGGTCGTTCCGATGAGGGCAGGGCTTTTGTGTGCAGTGGGCGTACAAACTCAATGCATGGTCTGCGATCACAAAACCCTTGGCCTGAGCCACAGCCTGCTGTCGTGATTCAATTTCGGCGTCGTAAAACTCTTCCACCCGGCCACAGTCCAGACACACCATGTGATCGTGGTGCTGGCCTTCGTTGAGTTCGTACACCGCTTTGCCACTTTCGAAGTGGTTGCGGCTGAGGATGCCCGCTTGTTCGAACTGGGTCAGTACCCGGTAAACGGTGGCCAGACCGATGTCGGCATTGTCCTTGAGCAGATGACGGAATACGTCTTCGGCCGTCATGTGGCGCATCGTGCCGCTTTGGAAAACCTCGAGGATTTTCAGGCGCGGCAAGGTGGCTTTGAGGCCGTTGTTTTTCAGTTCGTCGATCTGGCTCATGGGCTGTCTGGGTGGGGTCGCCAGTGGCGGTCCTGCGGCAAAGCTGCCGCTACAATGGCTCGATCATATCGGCATACCCTCAACCATGACAGCTTCCCTGACATACCGTCTTTCCTTCCATGGCCTGGTAGCCCTCTTGCTGGGTGTGAGCCTGGCCGGTTGCGGCAGCCTGCCCAGTTCTGTGAGCCGAGACACGTTCAAGCCCTTTGTGCCCGAGGTGGTGCAAGGGAACTTCGTCTCCAACGAGCAGCGCCAGGTCTTGCGACCTGGCATGACGCGCGGGCAGGTGCGCGAAATCGTTGGCACTCCCTTGATCGCCAGCTTGTTCCATGCCGACCGTTGGGACTATGCCTTCAGCATCCAGCGCCAGGGCGTGGCCGCGCAAAACTTCCGGCTCACGGTTTACTTCAAGGGTGATGTGCTCGAACAGGTTGAAAGCGACGTGCTGCCCAGCGAGTCTGAGTTTGCCGGTCGTCTGGTGCGGCCCCAGTCGGTGGGCAAGATGCCCAACTTACAAGCGAGTGAGGAAGATTTGAAGAAATTCAACCCGGCCTCGCCCCCTGCTGTCCGTGCCGATGCTCCCTCAGCGGCAACCGAGCCTGCGGCTTTGCCGCGCAGCTACCCACCTTTGGAGCCGGCCGAAGCCGCCCCCAAATTGACTCTACTGGCCGCGACATCCATCAAAAATGTGCCCCCAACACAGGTCACCAACAAAACCCCAGAAGCCTCAGTGGTTTCC
>JBIKHW010000447.1:0-2595 GCA_044361935.1 Limnohabitans sp.
GTGTTGGCCACCACCAAAGAGCCGGTGTCGTTGATGCGCTTGGTCACGCCCGGCTCTTGCAGGGCTTTTTTCACGCCAGCGCTGATTTTGTCGACCACTTCCTTGGGCAAGTTCTTGGGACCCAAGATGCCGTAGTAAGCCATGCGATTGACCGGCTCCAAACCCACTTCTTTGAAGGTGGGCACGTTGGGCAATTGCGCCAGGCGCTGAGGCGCGGCCACCACGATAGGCACCAAACGGCCTGACTGGATGAAAGGCAGGGCCGAAGGCAAGTTGTCAAAAATGATCGGCACCTGGCCGGCCACGGTGTCGTTCAGGGCCGGGCCCGCACCGCGGTAGGGGATGTGCGTAATGAAGGTGCCGGTCAGGCTCTTCCACAACTCGGTTTGCAGGTGACCAATGCCGCCTGTACCCGACGAGGCGTAAGAGTACTTGCCGGGATTTTTACGGACTTCGGCCACAAAGCCGGCGTAATCCTTGGCCGGAAAACTGGGGTGCACCGCGATCACATTGGGCGTGGCAGCAATATTGATGATGGGTGTGAAGTCGGTCAGGACGTTGTATGGAATCTTGGGGTTGATGGCCGGGTTGGCGGCCGTGGTCGACACCGTGGCCATGCCCAGGTTGTAACCATCGGGTGCTGCGCGGGCGGTTTCGGTCGCGCCCACCACACCGCCGCCACCGGCCTTGTTCTCAACAATCACGCTTTGGCCCAGGGCCTTGCCCAGTGGCTCGGCAATCACGCGGGCCACAATGTCGGTGGTACCACCCGGGGCAAACGGCACCTGCAGGCGAATGGTTTTGTTGGGGTAAGCCTGCGCCCACACCGATCCGCTGGCCAAAACGGTGACAGCCAAAACGGCTGCAGAAACCAAACTACGACGCTTCATTGATAAAACTCCTTAAAAGATCGAACATGATAGGCAAAAAACAGGGCCTGGCGTGAGGGGGGAAACCCACAAAGCTTGTGCTTTGCACTGGGGAGATCGCAGGTGACAGCCACGCCCCAAGGACATTTGCACACTGGGTTATCCTAGCCCAGTGAATTTCGCTCAACTTCTTTTTCCTGATTTTTCCCTGATCCTGTGCGGCTATCTGATCTGCCGATACACAGCCCTGAACCGCCCGGTCTGGCAGCAGGTGGAGAGTCTTGTTTATTTCTTTCTGTTCCCAGTGCTGCTGTTTCACTCCATCGTGAAAAGCCCGCTGGACCTGGCGGCCGCCTCCAGCCTGATTGGGGCAGGCCTGAGCTTGGCGCTGGGTGCCATTGCCCTGTCTTACAGCCTGCCACACTGGCCCATTCTGGGCCGTTACCTTGACCGGCGCGACCATGCGGCGGCAGCGCAAGTGGGTTTTCGCTTCAACTCCTTCATCGGTTTGGCGCTGGTTGACCGCTTGGCTGGCCCGGAAGGCTTGCTCATGATGGCGGTGCTGATCGGTTTTTGCGTGCCGCTGTTCAACATTGGCGCGGTCTGGCCCATGGCCCGACAAGCCCAAACGGGATTTTTACGCGAGCTGGTGCGCAACCCACTGATCATCGCCACCGCTTCGGGCCTGACGGCCAACTTGTTGGGCTTTCGCATGCCCGAATTGCTTGAGCCCAGCGTCAGTCGAATTGGCGCAGCGTCTTTGGCGCTGGGCCTGATGGCTGCTGGCGCAGGCATGCAGCTGGGAAGCTTGCGCCAAGGCAAGGGGCTCAGCGCCAGCGTGCTGCTGATCAAGCACTTGTTGATGCCCTTGATGGCGTTGGGCCTGTCGCTGCTTTTTGGTCTGAACCCAACCCAGACCACCGTTTTGCTGGCTTTTTCCGCCCTACCCACCGCGTCCACCTGCTACGTTCTGGCAGCCCGTATGGGCTACAACGGCCCCTATGTGGCGGGCTTGGTCACCCTGTCGACTTTGGCTGGCATGTTCAGTTTGCCTTTTGCACTGGGCGTGCTGCGCAGCTGACGGCTCAGGCCATCGCCAAGGACCAAGCGACTTGCTCTTGCACCACCGCATCGCTGTGCGCGGCATGCGACTGCAAGGCCTTCAGCAAAACCCCTCGCTCTTCAGAACCTAGGGCGGTCGCTGCGAGCGCATTGCCCGCCGCCAAAGCCAAATTGCGCAGCCAACGGGCGTGGCCAATGCGGCGAATCGCGCTGCCTTCTGTGCGGCTCAAAAACTCGGCCTCGCTCCAAGCCATCAAGTCCACGATGCTGGACATGCTCATGCCCTCGCGGGTTTGCCAGTCGGGCACATGGCTGACTTGAGCGAACTTGTTCCAGGGGCAGGCCAGCTGGCAATCGTCGCAGCCATAAATGCGGTTGCCAATCAAGGGCCGCAAGTCCTCATCAATCGGCCCGGCGTGCTCGATTGTCAAATAAGAAATGCAGCGCCGCGCGTCCAGCTTGTAGGGGCCGACGATGGCTTGGGTGGGGCACAGGTCCATGCAGGCGGTGCACTGGCCGCAGTGCGCCGACACGGCGGGCGTCTCGGGCAAGGCCAAGTCGACAAACAACTCGCCAAGAAAGAACATCGAACCGGCCTCGCGTGAGAGGACCAGCGTGTGCTTGCCACGCCAGCCCAAGCCGCCGCGCGTTGCGAGCTCAGCCT
>JBIKHW010000448.1:0-2593 GCA_044361935.1 Limnohabitans sp.
CCAACAACATGGCACACATCAACCTCAGCCGCGAGGCCGATGCGATTGTGGTGGCCCCGGCCAGTGCCGACTTCATGGCCAAACTGCTGCACGGCGGCGCGGACGAACTGCTCAGCCTAATGTGCCTGGCGCGGCCCATCGACCAGGTGCCGCTGATCGTGGCCCCGGCCATGAACCGAGAAATGTGGTCCAACCCGGCCACGCAGCGCAATGTTGCCCAGCTCAAAGCCGACGGCATCCATGTGCTGGACGTGGGGCAGGGCGATCAGGCTTGTGGCGAGACGGGCGACGGGCGCATGCTCGAAGCCGAAGAGATTTTGGAAGACCTGGAAGCGTTTTTCACCCCCAAGGGGCTGGCGGGCAAAGCGGTGCTGGTCACGGCAGGCCCCACCTACGAAGCCATCGACCCGGTGCGCGGCATCACCAACTTGTCGAGCGGCAAGATGGGTTTTGCCATTGCGCGCGCGGCCCGGATGGCGGGGGCGAGTGTCACGCTGGTCGCGGGGCCCGTGCATTTGCCCACACCGCGAGGTGTGCAGCGCTTCGATGTGCGTTCGGCCCGTCAGATGCTCAATGCTGCGGTGCTGCATGCGGATGCGGCCGACGTGTTCATCGCCACAGCCGCCGTTGCCGATTGGCGGCCTGCCCACTCGGCCGATCAAAAAATCAAGAAAGACGGCTCGGGCCAAACGCCCGAGCTGAGTTTTGTCG
The DNA here is from genome assembly GCA_044361935.1 of Limnohabitans sp. Lineage (GTDB taxonomy): Bacteria > Pseudomonadota > Gammaproteobacteria > Burkholderiales > Burkholderiaceae_C > Limnohabitans_A. The sequence goes on from JBIKHW010000448.1 coordinate 712, forward strand.
AAAACCCGGACATCCTGGCCACCATCGCGCAGTCTCCGCGTGGTGCGTCGGGCGACTTGTTCTGTGTGGGCTTTGCGGCCGAAAGCCACGACCTGCTGGCGCACGCCACGGCCAAGCGCCTTCGCAAGGGTGTGCCGCTGTTGGTGGGCAATATTGGTCCGGCTACTTTTGGTCAGGACGACAACGCGTTGTTATTGGTGGATGCATCGGGTGCACGCGAGTTGCCCTATGCCAGCAAGCAAACCTTGGCGGTGCAGCTGATCGACGACATTGCAGCCCGTTTAACTCGATAAACCATGTCCAGGTTCGGCTTTCTGCGTTCAGCGTTCAGAGAAAAACAGGTAGACAACGCCCAACACTCACTATTCACCCCCACATGAACATCGACCTCAAAATCATCGACGCCCGCCTGGCCGATCAGCTGCCTGCCTATGCCACATCTGGCAGTGCAGGTCTGGATTTGCGCGCCTGCCTGAACGAGCCTCTGACCCTGCAGCCCAACGCCTGGCAGCTGGTGCCCACAGGCATTGCGGTGCACCTGAAAGATCCGGGCTATGCCGCCATGCTGTTGCCGCGTTCCGGTTTGGGCCACAAACACGGCATCGTGCTGGGCAATCTGGTGGGCTTGATTGACAGCGACTACCAAGGCCAGTTGATGGTTAGCGCCTGGAATCGCAGCGACGTGGCCTTCACCATCGAGCCGATGGAGCGCATCGCGCAGATGGTCATCGTGCCGGTGGTGCAAGCCACATTCAATGTGGTGGCCGAGTTTGAGGCACCCAGCGAGCGCGGTGAGGGCGGTTACGGCTCGACCGGCAAAAAGTGAGTTGTGGTCTGAGCGAGAAGAAAGCCCGCTACCTTGGGCTCAAGAAGAACGCGGCACATTGGGTCACTTTGTTTGCCCTGTCCAATTTGTGGATGGTGCGGACCAAGTTGCAAGGGGCGCAGGGATGACATCCTTAGGAATCAGTGACTTGCATGACTGATGGGGGGTAATCAGGGCTTGAAGACTTCCAGCAGGCGGTCCAGTCCACCCGTGTGAATGGCGACCATGGCCTGCTCGCGCACCTTGGGTTTGGCGTGGTAGGCCACTGACAAGCCACCCGCGTCTGAACACACGCCCATCATGGGCAGGTCGTTGGCCCCGTCTCCCATGGCGATGCATTCGTGGCGCTCAATGCCCAGCAGCGAAGCGACTTCGAGCAGGGTCCGGCGTTTTTCTTCGCCGTCACAAATGTCGCCCCAGCTTTGCATCACCAGGCCACCCGTCAGTTCACCGTTGACCACCTCAAGGTGGTTGGAGCGGGCAAAGTCGATGTTCAGTCGCTCTTTCACTCGCTCGGCAAAGAAGGTGAAACCACCCGACACAAGCAGCACCTTCATGCCTGCTTTTTGGCAAGCGGCGATCAGCTCGGCTGCGCCGGGGTTGATCTTCAGGCGCTCGGTGTAGACGCGCTCCATGTCGGCAAGCGTCACGCCCTTGAGCAGGGCCAGGCGCCGGCGCAGGCTTTCTTTGAAGTCGGTGATCTCGCCGCGCATGGCCGCTTCGGTGATGGCGGCCACCTCAGCCTTGCGGCCCACGGCGTCAGCGATCTCGTCGATGCACTCGATGCTGATAAGCGTGGAGTCCATATCAAACGCGATCAGCTTGAACTGGGATATTGACAGAGGGGCGGCAAAGCCCTGAATGGCGAGGCCGGGAGTGAATTCGGTGGCTGTGGTCATGGGTCAGGATTATCGAAGATCGTTGAAGGGGCTCAAGCCGCGGCTGTTTCGGTCTTGGGCTGCCCCAAACTCCGCAGCACATCCCGCACCATCTGCGCCCTTGCCTTGGGGTCGGGCAGTTCGCGTTCGATGCGGATTTTGTCGTTGCCCGCCAGCT
>JBIKHW010000449.1:0-2590 GCA_044361935.1 Limnohabitans sp.
CTGCGCTTTCACATTCGCATTCAAGCTGGTCAGCAAACCGGTGCTGAGGTTGCCCGAGGACTTGAGCAGCACACCCGATACACCCGAAACGGTACCGGTGGTCAAAGTGCCCGTGCTGGTGGTTTCAAGATCCACGAGGCCTGCGCTGCTGGTGACATTGCCTACCGAGGCACTGCCCGCTGCGTCCAGCGTGATGTTGCCCGTGGCCGTGCCGGTTGTGGATGTGAACGTTGAGCCAGCTGTCAAATCGGCTTTGCCGCCACTGACGGCGTAAGTCGAGAGCGTCAGCCCGGTCTTGGAGGTGGCCTCCAAACCGGTTTTGGCTTTGGCCGAGGTGATGCTCACGGCCCCGGTCATCGACTGTGCATTCACATTCGCGTTCAGACTGTTCAAGGCCCCGGCGCTGAGGTTGCCTGACGACTTGAGCAGAACGCCTGAAGCACCCGAAACCGCACCGGTGGTCAAAGTGCCATTGCTGGTGGTTTCCAGATTCACAATGCCTGCGCTGCTGGTGACATTGCCCACCGAGGCATTGCCCGCTGCGCCCAGCATGATGTTGCCGGTGGCCGAGCCGGACGTTGATGTGAAGTTCTTGCCAGCCGTCAAATTGGCCGCGCCGCCGCTGACGACGTAAGACGTGAGCGTCAACCCCGTCTTGGATGTGGCCACCAAAGCGGTTTTGGCTTTGGCCGAGGCGATGGTCACAGAACCGTCCTTAGACTCTGCCTGCACATTCGCATTCAGGCTGGTCAGGGCACCACTGCTGAGGTGGTCAGAGGACTTGAGCAAAACGCCCGCGATACCTGAAACGGCACCGGTGGTCAAAGTGCCCGCACTGGTTTCCAGATCCACGATGCCTGCGCTGGTGGTGACATTACCCACTGCGGCATTGCCCACTGAGTCCATCGTGATGTTGCCAGTGGCAGTGGTCGTTGAGGCGGTCAATTTTCCACCAGCCGTCAGGGACAAGGTGCCGGATCTGGCGGTCAAGTTGGTCAAATTCAAGTGGCCTGTTGCGCCTGTCGCCGTCACGCTGATGGCTTTGCCCGCGCTCAATGCCAGTGCGGTCACGCCACCGGTCTGCGTGCTGTTGAGCACAATGTCTCCGGGTACGCTGATAGCCCCCAGGTTGATCAATCCAGTGGCAGACATGTTCAGGTTCTGCTTGGAGGTTGCACTGAGCAGCTTGATGCCGCCACCGGCGCTGCTCACCACCAGATCTCCGCCCGAGGCGGAGAGGTTAGAACCTGCGATGTCATTTTGTGATTTCAATTCCAGATTTTTGGCGGAAGTGACCTGCAAATCAATGGTGGTCTTGTTTTGAGCCAAAGACACTGCGCCAGTTCTGCTGGTCACCTGCAGTACCGCGGCATCGGTATCCAGCCAACGCCCCACGGCATTGGTGGCCAAAGCGGTGTTTCCGACATCGCCCAGCGCACTCACCACGATCCCCCCGGCGGCACTGGTGACCTTCAAGTCGTAGGCGTTCGCGTCGCCTGCATCTCGCACTGCGCCCGCTGAGCTGTTGACCAAAATGGCACTGCGCGTGGTGTTGTCGGAGCTCAGACCCGTGACGGTGATGTCGCCTGTTGCGCTCAGCACCATGGTGCCGGTGCCCCCATCGACTTTGGCACCATCGGCCATCGTGATGTTGGACCCCTTTATGACGATGCTGCCAGTCTGGTTGTCCAGGTTGGCCGTGGACGACAAATTCAGAGGGTTCAAACCGCTGTTCAGGGTCAAGCCTTTGGCTGCGTAAATGTTGCCTGTCAAGTTCAGACCAAAAGCGGTGCCGTTGAGCGAAATTTGGCCTGTCGTCGATTGTGCATTGTTGACAATCAGTGCCCTCCAGGGCGATGACAGGAAGACCGAGCCATTGGCATTGGCTTGCATGACTACGCCATTCGCAGCGGTCTTGATGGTCATGGGCAAGCTGGCCTGCCCAATGTCACCGCCCGCTGTGAAGGCGATGTTGGCCGCATCCACCGCCTGGGCGTTGGTGCCGCGCTCATCGAAGATGCCAAAAGCCGAACTCAAGGCCGCCGTGCCCTTGGCCACGACTTGCGACAGTCGCAGATTGCCGCTGTTGGCGCTCAGGTAAGCATTCCCATCGCGCGAAGTGGCCACCAAGCGCGTGGATTCCTTGGGCAACACGTCCACCGATTGGCTGGCGGTGCCGATGGAGCCGATGGCGGTCAGCGTGACGCTGCGGCCTGACGCATTCACAAGCGAGGCGTTGGTGTTGTTGTTCGTCATGGCCCCCCGGGCATTGACCACCACGGCTCGAGAGGCATCCAGACGACCCAAACCCACGTCATCAGCGCCCACGTAAATGTCACCAGAAACAGCTTGGAACAAGGAGCCACTTTCCATGGCGATGTCCCCGGTGCCCTCGGTTTCGGCGGTCAATCGGCCCGGGGCGATGGCGCTGCCGCGCGCGCGCAAGTTGCCCGTGGGCGCGTACAGGTCAATGTCCAAGCCCGAGCTGATGTTCTTGACGGTGAGGCCGGTTTCTGCGCCCTGCAAATACACCGAAAAACCCACCGGCGTCGACGCGTTGACGCCACCGGACACACTCATCTTGGCCACG
>JBIKHW010000450.1:0-2580 GCA_044361935.1 Limnohabitans sp.
AATGCCGAGCACGGGTGGCGGGCCTACTGCCCAGCGTTCCACCAAGGGCATCAACACATTGCCTTCTATCTGCTTGATGACCAAGGCCAATCTTAAGACGTAAAGTGCCGTTTCGGACCCCTGCATGAAGCCCAGCAACACGGCAAGCAATCCGCCAGCGATGGCTCCGAAAAAAGGAATGAAGGCCAGCAGGCCGGACAGCACACCTACCGAAAGCGCCAGCGGCACATCCAGCAGCCATAAGCCCAAGGCCGTGGTGGCGCCAACAAAGAGCATCGATACAGATTGCCCTAACAGCCAACGCGACAGAGCCTTGTCGCAGGTAACCAGCACCTCGTCGATACGCGCCCTCACCGACAGTGGCATGAGCCGGACCAGGCCGTACCTGGAAACGCGCGGTGCCATAGCCAGATACAGGCCGATCACCAGCATCATGGCGGCACCGCTGAGCGCGCCAAACTTTGAGCCCGCAGCGACTGCAATCCGCATCGCCCGCGGGATGGCATCGTTGCCTCGAGCTTCTTCGATGTACTGCAACACTGTTATGCCGATGTGATGGCTGTTGAGCTATTGCACGAACGGGTCCAGGGCCGCGGGGAGGCGTTGGCGCAGTATTTCGAACTGCTCCGCTGACGGCTCACCGACAAGCAGGGTTAGCGCCGCCATCATGAAAACGACCATCAACAAGGCCACCCCGACGGAAATTTTGCTGGGTACGCGGGCTTGGCGCTCGAGCACTGATGCCGCAGACCACTGCACCGTGGCCAAGATCACGGCACCGAACGCCATCATGATGAGGTCCAGCAACTGCTAGGTTATTTGAGCCAAGAGCTGCGCGAAGGCCACCAGCAGTACTTGACGGGGAAAGGTCCATGGCTAAGCTTGAGTGTTGGTGGGTAGAAATGGTTTGATAGAAGCATGCCAGAGGCTCAATCGGACTGCGGGAAAATGCTGCCGTAAGCTATTTGCTTGGCCCTATCGCATACTGAAGTCTTTACGGCGCAGTACCGGACTATGTGAATAGGCGTTTCAAACGCCTTGGGATAGTCCAAGAGCGGGTACGAGAGGGCACCCCCGGCCGAGCTCGCATGTCATTTGCTTCAATGTCGATATTTACGACGACCACCTTGTACGTGGCCGGGCCACCACGCCACAGTCCCGTGGAGCGCCAGGCTTTTGCACCGCCAAGCGCTGGGTGGTTCTTAAGCATTGCTGCCTTCACGACACATCAGTGTGCATATTTCACCGGGCTTGGTGTTCTCGGCGCAGAGCATGTTGCGTCGAATGTCAGCATTTGGAATGAGCTGGCGTTTGGCCGTGGCCACAACTTCGGCGTTGATGTTGGGTGACAATGGTCGATAAAGGCGCAGTTGCGACCGCTTTACGGGCTGATTGCAGTGCGTCAGTATCGACAGAATCAACGCTTGCAAGCATCTGTGCCTTGGGTTGTTTGATGACCTTCCCACTGACCACGTTGCTTGCTCAATTAACAAAAGTAGGTCTAGCAATTCAATCTGGTTTGGTCGAACTGAGGCATTAGGGAAATTTTATTCAAATCAATTTGAGTCGCCCTGGATGGAGTCTCTGCATGAACACTGAAAATTCGGGATATTTGACGGGCTTACCCACCGATGGTCAGAGCATTTTGAGCCTGGCAGCCCGTTCCTTGTTTGATGTTTTTGCGAACGCCAGCGAGGGGATGCTGTTGGTGGACCGCTCCGGACGTGTGGTTTGGATCAATGACCATTACCGCCGTTACCTGCCCGCCCTGGGGTTCGAGAAGGAGGAGGATTTTGTCGGCAGGCCTGTGGTGGAGGTGGTGCAAAACACCCAGATGGGCCAAGTGATGGAAACGGGTAAACCCATACTCATTGATCTGCTGACCAACAGGGCAGGGACCTTTTTGGTCAGCCGATTCCCCTTGCGTGATGAGGCCGGGGTGGTCATTGGCGCTTTGGGTGTGGTGTTGTTTGATCAGCCCGAAACCAATTTGCAACCACTGATGGCCAAATTTGCCTTGATGCAGCGTGAGTTAGACGAAGCACGCAATGCCTTGGCCGCTCAGCGCAGAACTGGACCCGCTTTGCGTCAAGCGCGTTACAGTTTTGCCAGTTTTGTGGGGGCCAGTGTTCTCGTCGCGGATTTGAAACGCCAAGCTAGGCGAGCGGCGCAAACACACAGCCCCATTTTACTTTTGGGTGAAACGGGTACGGGCAAAGAGTTATTGGCACATGCGATACATGCGAGCTCACCTCGTGCAAGGGGGCCTTTGGTCAGCGTCAACATCGCAGCGGTACCTGAAAACTTGCTGGAGGCCGAGTTTTTTGGTGTTGCACCCGGTGCTTTTACGGGGGCTGACCGCAAGGGGCGCGACGGCAAATTCAAGCTGGCCGATGGTGGTACTTTGTTTTTGGATGAGATCGGTGACATGCCTTTGGGGCTGCAGGCAAAGTTGTTGCGTGCCTTGCAGGAAAGTGAAATTGAGCCCTTGGGCTCCAACCAATTGGTGCCATTTGATGTGCGGGTGATTGCGGCGACATCGCGTGATTTGGCCAAGCTGGTGCGTGAAGGCTTGTTTCG
>JBIKHW010000123.1:0-8670 GCA_044361935.1 Limnohabitans sp.
CACTTCACCGGCAAAGTGCCCTTCAAACACGTCTACATCCACGGCCTGGTGCTCGACGCGCAAGGCAAAAAGATGAGCAAGTCGGAAGGCAACGTGCTCGACCCGGTTGATTTGATCGACGGCATCACCTTGGAGCCATTGCTCGACAAACGCACCCAAGGCCTGCGCAAGCCCGAAACCGCCCCCAAGGTCCGCAAGCAAACCGAAAAAGAATTTCCCGAAGGCATTCCGGCCTATGGCGCAGACGCACTGCGCTTCACCTTCGCGGCGCTGGCCAGCTTGGGCCGCAGCATCAACTTTGACTCCAAGCGATGCGAGGGTTACCGCAACTTCTGCAACAAGCTGTGGAACGCCACCCGCTTTGTACTAATGAACTGCGAAGGCCTGGACTGCGGCCTGAAAAAACACACCAAAGCCGAATGCCAACCCGGTGGGCCAGCGCATGGCTACACGGACTTCAGCCAAGCCGACCGCTGGATCAGCTCGCAACTTCAGCGTGTCGAAGCCGACGTGGCCAAAGGCTTTGCTGAATACCGTCTGGACAACGTGGCCAACACGATTTATGACTTCGTGTGGAACGAGTTCTGCGACTGGTACCTCGAAATTGCCAAGGTGCAAATCAACACCGGCAACGAAGCCCAGCAGCGCGCCACCCGCCGCACCCTGATCCGCACGCTCGAAACCATCATGCGCCTGGCGCATCCGATCATCCCCTTCATCACCGAAGAGCTTTGGCAAAAAGTGTCGGTGGTAGCGGGGCTTCCGGGTGAGTCGGTCAGCATCGCCGCATATCCCGTGAGCCAACCTGATCGCATCGACACAGCCGCTGAGGCCCATGTGGCCAAGCTCAAGACGCTGGTGGACGCCTGTCGCAACCTGCGCGGCGAGATGAACGTTTCACCGTCCACCCGCATGCCCCTTTACGTGCTGGGCGACACCGCCTTCATGCAAGGCGCAGCGCCCGTGCTGCAGTCGCTGGCCAAGCTGAGCGAGGTGAAAGTGTTTGACACCGAGGCTGAATGGATTGCTGCCGCTCAGGCGGCGCCTGTGGCCGTAGTGGGTGAAGCGCGTTTGTGCTTGTTCATCGAAGTAGATGCGGCCGCAGAAAAAATTCGCCTCAGCAAGGAAGCGGCCCGACTCGAAGGCGAAATCACCAAAGCCAACGCCAAGCTGGGCAACGAGGCCTTTGTGGCCAAGGCCCCGCAAGCCGTGCTCGACGAAACCAAGAAGCGCGTAGCAGACTTTGGTACGACACTCGATAAAATCCGCCAGCAACTGCAACGCCTGGGGTAAAGCCCTGCATCAACAAGGAATAGACCATGAGCCACAACGTCATCCGCAAAGCCGTGTTCCCTGTGGCCGGTTTGGGCACCCGTTTTTTGCCGGCCACCAAAGCCGCGCCCAAAGAAATGCTTCCAGTGGTCGACAAGCCGCTGATCCAGTACGCCGTGGAAGAAGCCTATGCAGCCGGTGTGCGCCACATGATCTTTGTAACAGGCCGCAGCAAGCGCGCTATTGAAGACCACTTTGACACGGCTTATGAGCTGGAGACAGAACTCGAAGCCGCCCACAAGGACGAGTTGCTGGCGCTGTTGCGCTCGGTGCAACCCGACGACATGGTGTGTGCCTATGTGCGCCAAAACCGCATGCTGGGTTTGGGCCACGCGGTGCTGTGCGCCGAACCGTTGGTGGGCAACGAGCCTTTTGCCGTGCTGCTGGCCGATGACCTGATGGTCAATCAGGGCAGTTCTATTTTGACCCAAATGGTCGATGCTTACACCAAGCAAGGCCGCTCAGTGCTGGCGGTGCAGGAAGTGCCGCTCGAGCAGGTCAAAAGATACGGTATCGTTGCCGGTGAACCGGCTGGCAAACAGCTCATCCGTGTTGAGCAAATTGTGGAAAAACCCAGCCCCGAAAAAGCACCCTCACGCATGGGCGTGGCGGGCCGTTACATCCTGACGCCGGGAATTTTTGACGAGATCCGCAACCAGCCCACGGGCGTGGGCGGCGAAATCCAGCTGACCGACGCGATAGCACGCCTGATGCAGCGCGAAGCCGTCTATGCCTTTCAGTACCAAGGCAAGCGCTACGACTGCGGCAGCAAAGAAGGCTTTCTGGAAGCCACGGTGGAGCTGGCTTTGCAGCACCCGCAGGTGGGCGAGTCGTTCCGCAATTACCTCAAAGGTTTGAGCCTCTGATCGGGTTCAACGGCGTTTGAGTGCAAACACAAACGCGGTTTCGGTCTTTTCCTGCATCAACAAATCGTTGCCGGTCTGCCGGGCAAAGGCCTCAAAGTCGCGCCATGCGCCGGGGTCGGTCGCCGTCACTTTGAGCACCTGACCGCTGCTCATCTCGTTCAGGGCCTTCTTAGCCTTCAGAATCGGCAAGGGGCAGTTCAGGCCGCTGGTGTCAATTTCTTTATCGATGTGCATCATGTGCCCTGGTTTTGTTATTGGCTTTGCGCGGCACGCTCTTCCCATGTCATGAACTTCGGCTCGATGCCGATGGTGCGCAGCCAGTCGCCCAAGGCGTAACCGGTGCCTGCGGGCCAGCAGATCAAATCCTGGAAGTCGAACATCTTGTACTCGGCCAACTCGGGCGACAAACGCACCTCACCTTCGGCGACCGCATGGTAGGCAATGATCACCTGGTTCATCCGCTGAAAATCGTACACGCCGATCAACTTGAGGGCTGACACCTTCAGGTTGGTTTCTTCGGCAATCTCGCGAGTGATGCCTTCTTCGGGTGTTTCGCCCGCTTCCATGAAGCCGGTGATCAGCGCGAACCGCCGACCAGGCCAGGCGGCATTGCGGGCCAACAGAATTTGGTCGCCCACTTGCACAATGCCCGCCAGCACGGGCGTGGGGTTGTTCCAGTGGGTGAAGTCGCAGGCGGTGCAACGCAGGCGCATGGTTTCTCCCCCGTCTTCCATTTGCGAGAGCCAAGCCAGGGGACTGGCACACATGGGACAAAAACGAAATTCAGCCATGAAGCCTCCAGTCAGGCGGGGAAAACGCCCGTGGACAAATAACGGTCACCGCGATCGCAGACGATGAACACGATGGTGGCGTTTTGCGCCGTTTTGGCCACTTGCTGGGCCACCCAGCAAGCACCAGCCGCCGAGATACCGGCAAAGATGCCTTCAGTCCGCGCCATCTGGCGGCAGGTTTCCTCGGCGTCGTTTTGGCTGACGTAAATCAGCTCGTCCACCTGGCTCGGGTCGTAAATTTTGGGCAGGTATTCCTCAGGCCATTTGCGGATGCCCGGAATGCGCGAGCCTTCGCTGGGCTGGGCACCAATGATGCGAATCGCCGGGTTCTTTTCTTTCAAAAACCGCGACACGCCCGTGATGGTGCCGGTCGTGCCCATGGCACTGACAAAGTGGGTGACTTTGCCGCCGGTTTGCTCCCAAATTTCGGGGCCTGTGGTTTCGTAATGGATGCGCGGGTTGTCGGCGTTGGCAAACTGGTCCAGGATGCGGCCCTTGCCTTGCGCGGCCATGTTGTCGGCCAAGTCACGGGCGTATTCCATGCCGCCGCTCTTGGGCGTGAGGATCAACTCGGCACCAAACGCCTTCATGGTCTGGGCGCGTTCAATCGACAAGTCCTCGGGCATGATCAAGACCATGCGGTAGCCCTTGATGGCCGCTGCCATGGCCAAAGCAATCCCGGTGTTGCCCGATGTGGCCTCGATCAGGGTGTCGCCCGGCTTGATTTCGCCGCGCTCTTCGGCCCGGCGAATCATCGACAAAGCCGGCCGATCCTTCACGGAACCCGCAGGGTTGTTGCCCTCGAGCTTGCCCAAAATCACATTGCCACGCGCCGCCATGTCGGCAGCCCCCAAGCGCTGCAAAGCCACCAAAGGTGTTTTGCCGATCGCATCTTCAATGGTTGGATAAATCATTCACGTACTTTGCCATAACTTGACCGCAGCATCAGATGCAGTGACTGGGGTCAAGACACTTGCGTGACGATTGATCTGCAACTTTTCGTCATTGCCTTAAAAAAATCGGTCAATGCTGTGCCATAATTCACGTCTTCACAAATACCTGCCCGGGTGGTGAAATTGGTAGACTCAGGGGACTCAAAATCCCCCGCCGCAAGGCGTGCCGGTTCGAGTCCGGCCCCGGGCACCAGAGTAAAGCCGCAAGTTCCAGTAACTTGCGGCTTTTTTCTTTGGTTTTTCAGATCAATCGATCCCCGCACTCCAACGGTTGTCCCAAGTCTTTTCGATTTGTCTGCGGTCGCGTTTGGTGGGGCGGCCTTGTTCAATGCTGAGTGCGGGCTCGCGTGCTAGGCGGTTTTGCTCGGAGGCTTTTTGGCGGGCCGCGATGCTTTCCGGGGTTTCTGTGTAGAGCAGCTGCGCTACCGGAGCCGGGCCACGCACGCCGCTCAAACCTTGCACCACAACAGTCCGCTCCACGGCACCTTGGCGCAAACACACGGTGTCGCCGGGTTTGACTTCTTTGGACGGTTTGGCATCCTGCCCATTGACCTGTACGCGGTTCTTGCCGATTTCATCGCTGGCGATGCTGCGTGTCTTGTAAAAGCGTGCCGCCCACAGCCATTTGTCAATGCGCAGGGATGTCATAACGTCCCCGAAAACAAAGCGCCCTGCGGGCTCAGGCCGTCACGCACATGCGGGTAATGCAAGCGGACTTTCAATTCTGTTTTCATGCGGGTGTTGTCCAGACGCCGGGACTCGCTCATGAAGCTCAGCAGCATCAGGGGCAAGGCGGTGTTGGCGTCGTGGCGTGAAATGCGGGGTGGCTTGGCCAAGCCATAAAGGCCAGCGGCCAAGTCAAAGTAGTCGCCCATTTTCAGATCGGTGTCGTCGGTCACGTTGACCACGCGCTGCGGCTTGCCGAGCCACAAGGCGGCGGCACAGGCCCTGGCCAGATCGTTGGCGTGGATGTGGTTGGTGTACACATCCTCCTTGGCCACCAGCACGGGCGTGCCCTTGAGCAATCGCTCACGGGGCGTGCCGCCTTCGCGGTCGGGGGCGTAAATGCCGGGGATGCGCAGCACACTCACCCGCACGCCACTGCGCCCCAAAAACCGCATCAGGTTTTCGGCATCCACACGGCGCTGGGCGCGTGGGGTATGCGGATTCACCGCGCGAGTCTCATTGACCCACTGCCCGGCGCAGTCGCCATAAACACCGGTGGTAGAGCCATAGACCAAGGCTTGCGGCGGGGTGCGCAAACGCAGGGCATACACCAAGGCCTGACTGCGCGGGTCTCTGTCCGAGCCCCCTTGGCGGTCGGTGGGTGGCGGCGCCAAATGAATCACCCGGTGCGCGATGCCTCCCAAGCGCTTCAAACTGGCTGGATCGTCCAAATCACCTTGTAAAGGGGTGATGCCGCAGGCCCGCAAAAGACGCACACGCTCAGGCGATGAGGTCAACGCCATCAAGCGCACCCGCTGGCTTTGCGGCGCACCCAGCTGACCGGCTGTGCGCAAGCCCACATCACCACAGCCCACGATCAAAACACGCTGACGGCGGAAACGGGCGGGCAACGCGCCCAAGGGGGTTTGGTTTGAAGGCAAAATCAGGGGTTCCGGGTCATATTCACACCCTCTAGGATACCCAAAAGATGAGCTTCCAGATTTCCGTGCAGCCCAGTGGGCGCAGCTTCACCACCGATGACAACGAAACCCTGCTGGCCGCAGGCATCCGCCAGGGCATTGGCCTGCCCTATGGTTGCAAAGACGGCGCTTGTGGTTCGTGCAAATGCAAAAAAATCTCGGGCACCGTGGTGCACGGCCCCCACCAGGACAAAGCCCTGTCTGCAGATGAAGAGGCCCAAGGCTTGGTGCTGACCTGCTGCGCAACCGCCCAAAGCGATGTGGTGCTTGAGTCGAAACAAGTCACGGCCGAAGGCGGCTTGCCCGTCAAGAAGATGCCGGTGCGTGTGGTCAGCCTCGAGAAAAAGTCACACGACGTGATCGTGCTGAAACTGCAACTGCCCGCCAACGATGTGATGAAGTTCCACGCGGGCCAGTACATCGAGTTTTTGCTGCGCGACGGCTCACGCCGCAGCTACAGCATGGCCAACGCGCCAAACACCCTGGAAGTGGCGCCACCCACCGTGGAGCTGCACATCCGCCACATGCCCGGCGGCAAGTTCACCGACCCGGTGTTCACCACCATGAAGGAAAAAGACATCCTGCGTGCCGAAGGCCCGTACGGCAGCTTTTACCTGCGTGAAGACAGCAGCAAGCCCATGGTACTGCTGGCCTCGGGCACGGGCTTTGCACCCATCAAGGCGCTGATCGAGCACATGCAGCACCGCGGCATCACCCGCCCGGCCACGCTGTACTGGGGCGGCCGCCGCCCGGCCGATCTGTACATGGCCGACTGGGTCGAGGCCCGACTGGCCGAAATGCCCAATCTGCGTTATGTCCCCGTGATCTCGAACGCCGAAGCCGAAGACCAATGGACAGGCCGCACCGGCTTTGTGCACCAGGCCGTGCTGCAAGACTTCCCCGATTTGTCGGGCCACCAGGTATATGCCTGCGGCGCACCCATCGTGGTGGATTCGGCTAAGCGCGACTATGTGGCACAAGGTGGCCTGCCAGAAGAGGAGTTCTACGCCGACTCGTTCACGTCTGAGGCCGACAAGGCCAAGGCTTGAAGTTGACCTGTTTCAAGGAGATTCCCATGTCCATCACCCGCCGCCAATTTGCTGCCAGCACCCTCGCACTCAGCGCCACTGCTTGGGCCCCTGCTTGGGCACAAGGCAAGCCCATCCGCATCATCGTGCCTTATGCCCCCGGTGGACCGATCGACGTCACGGCGCGGGCTCTGGCCGAGCGTGTGAAAGACAATCTGGGCACGGTGATCATTGAAAACCGCCCCGGCGCTGGTGGCAACTTGGGCGCTGATCTGGTGGCCAAGGCCGCACCCGATGGTTTGACGATCGGCATCGCGGCCACAGCCACGCACGCCATCAATCCTTGGCTGTTTGCCAAGATGCCGTATGACGCCAGTCGAGACTTTGCGCCCATCACACAAATGCTGCGGGTGCCCAACGTGCTGGTGATGAACGCCGATACCGCCCAGCGGCTAAAGATCAACAACTTGGCCGACTTGGTGGCCTACGCCAAAGCCAACCCCGCCAAGCTGAACTTTGGCTCGGGTGGCAACGGCAGCGCCGGTCACCTGGCGGGTGAAATGTTCAAGCGGGCTGCGGGCATTTTTGCGGTGCACATTCCCTACAACGGTGGCAACCCCGCACAGCTGGCTTTGTTGTCGGGTCAGGTTGACTTCAACTTCGACAACCTGGCCACGGCAGCCACCAACATCAAGGCGGGGCGTCTCAAGGCCTTGGCGGTGACCACCGCCCAACGCAGCAACGCCCTGCCCGACATCCCGAGCATGAGCGAAACCTTGAAAGATTTCTCGATCGACACCTGGTGGGGTTTGGTGGCCCCTGTGGCCACTCCGCGCGATGTGGTGGAGCGGTTGAACAAAGCCTTTGTGGCGGCGCTGCAAGCGCCCGAGACCAAAACCCGTTTTGGCCAATTGCTGGCCGAGCCGGTGGGCAACACACCCGAACAGTTTGGTGCCTTCATGAAGCAGGAGCTCGCCCGATACGAAAGCGTGGTCAAGGCCAGCGACGCTCGGGTGGACTGAGCCAGCCCTCACGCATTGGCATTTGCCGAGATACCGGACTTGATCCGGCATCCACTTTTAGATGGTGCTTGCAAGATGGACCCCGGATCAAGTCCGGGGTGACATGCAGGGGTCAGATGACAGTCATGGACCACACAACATACATGGATCCGGTGACGATCACAGGTCACATGACATACACGGGTCACATCACATGCACGGGTCCAGTGGCCTACACGGGTCAGGTGACATTCACTGGTGCGAGGGGACGCAAAATGACTGTCATACCGGACTTGATCCGGTATCCAGTCAACGGTCACTCGCCCAGATAGGCTGCTCGCACCTTGGGGTCTTCGAGCATCTCTTTGCCCACACCGGTCATGGTGATGAGGCCCGAGTCCATGACATAACCACGGTCGGCAATGGCCAGCGCACGGCTGGCGTTTTGCTCCACCAGCAGCACCGTCACGCCTTGGGCGTACACATCACGCACCACCTCGAAAATCTTGTCGACCATGATGGGCGACAAACCCATGGACGGCTCGTCCAGCAACAAGACCTTGGGGCGGCTCATCAGGGCGCGGCCCATGGCCAGCATTTGCTGCTCACCACCGGACATGGTGCCCGCCAGCTGGTCTTTGCGTTCGCGCAGACGCGGGAAGATGGTGAACATCTTCTCGATGTCGTCGGCGATGCCACTGGCGTCTGAGCGGATGTAAGCGCCCATTTGCAGATTCTCGGTGATGGTCATGCGGGTGAACACACCACGGCCTTCCGGCACCATGGCCAGGCCCTGCTTGACCAAATCCCAAGGGCCTTGGCCTTGGATGCTCTTGCCCAGGTACTCGATGTCACCCGCCTGCAAAGGCAAGGTGCCGGTGATGGCTTTCATGGTGGTGGTTTTGCCCGCACCGTTGGAGCCGATCAAAGAGACCAACTCACCCTCACGCACTTCCAGGCTCACGCCCTTCACGGCCTGAATGCCGCCGTAACCCACTTGCAGGTCTTTGACTTTCAAAAGAACATTGGCCATCTCAGTGCCCTCCCGTGCCC
>JBIKHW010000124.1:0-8647 GCA_044361935.1 Limnohabitans sp.
CCTTCGATGGGAGAGACGACCTTAACTACACCGTCTTCTTGGCTGATTTCGATGCCCACGCCAACAAAGCGGCCCGAGGTGCCTTCAGAAAACTCCTTGAAGCTTTTTTTGTCGAAATACTGCGAATGCGGGTCCAGGCTGGCTACCATGCCGGAGATGGCTTCGGTGATCAGTTTTTTCTCATCCACGGGCTCGACGTAGTCGCTTTTGACCATGCCGAACACGGCCGCCAGTTGCTGCAGCTCCTCCAGGGGCAGGGGAGCCATGTTGCCGCGTGCCACGGTTTGTAGCGATACGGTGGTGAGGGCGCCAGCTAAGGCACCCACGCTGAGCCAACCGATGATCTTGAGTTTGTGTCCCATTTTGCGAATGCGTGTGCAGTGATATTCGAACCAATATACACCCGCAAGCCCCGCGCCGTGGGGCTTGGTGCGTAATTTCCTGTAAAGGGCGTCGCGAGGTCAGGCTTTGCCTTGGCTGGCCACGGCAGCAGCGGCTTTGGCAGCGGCCTCAGCGTCGCCCAAGTAGTAGTGGCGAATGGGCTTGAGGTCGGCATCCAGTTCGTACACCAAGGGGATGCCGTTGGGGATGTTCAGGTGCACGATGTCCGTCTCGGAGATGCCGTCCAGGTACTTGATCAGGGCGCGGATGGAGTTGCCGTGTGCAGCGATCAAGACGCGCTTGCCTGCCTTGATGCTGGGGGCGATGCTGTCGTTCCAAGCGGGCAGCACGCGGGCCACGGTGTCTTTCAGGCATTCGGTCAGGGGCACCACGGCCGGGTCGGAGTAGCGTCGGTCGCTTCGCTCGCAGCGGGGGTCGTTTGCTTCTAAGGCGGGCGGCGGGGTGTCGTAGCTGCGACGCCAGACCAGTACCTGCTCGTCACCAAACTTTTTGGCCATGTCGGCTTTATTCAGTCCCTGCAGAGCCCCGTAGTGGCGCTCATTCAGGCGGTAGTCCTTGACCACGGGCAGCCAAGTGCGGTCCATCTCGTCCAGGGTGTACCAGAGGGTGTGGATGGCCCGCTTGAGCACCGAGGTGTAGCACAGGTCAAAGTCCCAACCTTCGGCCTTGAGCAGTTTGCCCGCTGACATGGCTTGACTCACGCCCGTGGGGGTCAGGTCCACGTCGGTCCAGCCAGTGAAGCGGTTTTCCAGGTTCCAGGTGGATTCGCCGTGGCGAATGAGGACAAGTTTGTACATGGGTTAATCGGGCCGCAAAAGAGGGCTCAGAAGGGGGGTGAAACAAAGGGTTGAGCCCGTCATTTTAGAATCTGAGCTGGTGGCCTTTGATCGGGCCTTTGTTTTTTTGCCTCAAAAGGTCTGATACGTGAACTTTCTCATAGATAACTGGATGTTGCTGGCCATGGCGCTGGCTTCGGGTTTTGCTTTGCTTTTGCCGGTGTTGACCAAGGGCAGTGGCCTGGACCCGCAAGCCATGGTACAGCTGATGAACCGTGACAAAGCGGTGGTGATTGACGTGTGTGAGCCCGATGAATTTGCCCGCAGCCATGTGGTCGGTGCCAAAAACCTGCCCCTGGGTCAGTTGGAGGACAAGCTGGCGCAGGTGGTCAAAAACAAGTCGGCCCACGTCATCATGGTGTGCCAGGTGGGTGCACGTTCGGCCCGGGCTGCGGCGACCGCACGAAAACTTGGCTTCGAAAACGTGCAGTCCCTCTCGGGTGGTTTGCGCGCCTGGACCGCGGCCAGCATGCCCACCGAAAAATCCTGAACCCGTTCTAGCCCTTTTCCATTTGCATTGCCACAAGGAAACCCCATGCCCGCCGTCAAGATGTACACCACCGCTGTTTGCCCTTACTGCGTCAGAGCCAAGCAAATTCTGAAATCCAAAGGGGTTGAGCAGATCGAAGAGATCCGTATCGATACCGATCCAGCCCAGCGCGATCACATGATGCAAATCACCGGACGTCGCACGGTGCCCCAAATTTTCATCGGCCAGACCCATGTGGGTGGTTGTGATGACTTGGTGGCGTTGGACGCAAAAGGTGGTTTGCTGCCTTTGCTTCAAGCGGCCTGAAGACGAGCCGAGCTGTCAGGGTTTTCAGAAACCTTGGCTGCGCTGAAGTTCGGCTTTCATCGCTGATAATTGTCTCTCTTTCTTTTTTCAGGCCCGTTTTTTCGGCGCCACCCTTTCAAAGATTCATCCATGTCCGATTCTGCTGTCACCTCAAGCCCAGAAGCTCAAGCCCCTGTTTTCCAGATTCAGCGTGTTTACCTGAAAGAGGCATCGCTGGAGCAACCCAACTCGCCCGCCATCTTGCTCGATCAGCAACAACCCAGCGTGGACATTCAATTGGGCGTGGAAGCCACTCCGGTGGCCGAGGGCGTTTTTGAGGTCTGCGTGACGGCCACCGTGCACACCAAAATTGACGACAAGACCGTGTTCCTGGTCGAGTGCAAGCAAGGCGGCATTTTTGAAATCCGGAACCTGCCCGACGACCAGATGGGTCCGGTCATGGGCATCGCTTGCCCGCAAATTGTGTACCCTTACCTGAGGGGCAACGTGGCCGACCTCATAACTCGTGCTGGTTTTCCGCCGGTGCACCTGGCCGAGATCAACTTCCAGGCCATGTACGAGCAGCAGCAAATCCAGCAAGCCGAGCAGGCCGCTGCGATCTCGCAGTAAGGCGGACCGAGTTTCAGCCGGACCATGCACATCACCCTCATTGGTGCCGGCGCTTGGGGCACCGCCATGGCCTTGGCGGCGGCCCGTCACCCGGACGGGCACACGGTCACCTTGCACGCCCGAGATGCCGCACAGGCCAATGCCTTGCGCACGCAAAGGCAAAACGCCCGCTACCTGCCGGGCGTGACCTTGCCCGGCTCCATTGGCATTTCATCGGCTCCGTTGGCGTCTTTGTTGGCGTCTTCGCCCCACTGCGATTTGTGGGTCATCGCCACGCCCATGGCCGGTTTGCGCACCGCCCTCGCTGTCATGGCCGATGTGCGTGCGCCTGTGGCCTGGTTGTGCAAGGGCCTAGAGTCGGGATCCGGGCTGATGCCGCACGAGGTGCAGGCCCAGGTGTCCCCACTCTTGCAAGCGGGCGTTTTGAGCGGCCCCAGTTTTGCGCAGGAAGTGGCGCGTCAGCAGCCTACGGCTTTGGTGGCCGCCAGTGCCCACGCCAGCGTGCGAAACGCCTTGGTTAAGGCTTTCCACAGCCCCACTTTGCGCGTGTATGCCAACAGCGACATCGTAGGGGTTGAGGTGGGCGGGGCCGTTAAGAACGTTCTGGCCATCGCCACGGGCTTGTGCGATGGGCTCGATCTGGGACTGAATGCGCGGGCCGCCCTGATCACCCGGGGTCTGGCCGAGATGACGCGTTTGGGCTTGTCGCTTGGGGCGCTCAATGAGACCTTTATGGGCCTGTCGGGCCTGGGCGACCTGGTGTTGACGGCCACGGGCGACCTGAGCCGCAACCGCAAAGTAGGATTGCTGTTGGCCCAAGGCCAGTCGCTGGATCAGGCAGTGAGCTCGCTTGGCCATGTGGCGGAGGGGGTCTACAGCGCCCGCACCGTCTTACAGCGTGCCCGCGTCTTGGGGGTGGACATGCCAATCACCGAGGCGGTGGTGGCTTTGCTGGACGGGCGTCTGAATGCCCGCGAGGCCGTACAAGCCCTGATGGGGCGTGACCCCAAGGGCGAATTTGCCTGATTCGCCATGAGCAAAACCGCACGCCAGGGGCCGCTGACATCGGCCTCCGTCTTTCAAAAACCCACCGTGCTGCAGCGGTTGTGGCGTTTGCTGGAGGGTTTTGACGGGCCCTTGGCTTTTGCCGTGTTCCTGTTGGTCTGCCAAGGTTTGATGATCATGTATTCGGCGGGTTATGACAACGGCACCCGCTTTGTTGACCATGGCCGCAACATGCTGATCGCTGGTTTCATCATGTTTATGGTGGCCCAGATTCCGCCTTCGAAATTGATGGCTTGGGCTGTTCCGTTGTACACAGCGGGCGTGATTTTGCTGGTGGGGGTTGAGCTTTTCGGCATCACCAAAAAAGGGTCCACACGCTGGCTTAACCTGGGCATTGTGATCCAGCCCAGCGAGATTTTGAAAATTGCCTTGCCCCTGATGCTGGCCGCCTGGTTCCAAAAACGCGAGGGACAGTTGAGGCCCTTTGACTTTGCGGTCGCCTTGCTGATTTTGGGCATCCCCGTGGGCCTGATCATGAAGCAGCCAGATTTGGGCACCTCCTTGCTGGTGCTGGCGGCGGGCCTGGCCGTGATTTTTTTTGCCGGGCTCAAGTGGCGCTGGATTTTGCCGCCCGTTGCTTTGGGTGTGGTGGGCATCGTGGTGCTGGTGATCATGGAGCCTACCCTGTGCCAGCCCAATGTGGATTGGCATGTGCTGCACGAGTACCAGCGGCAAAGGGTGTGCACCTTGCTGGACCCCGGCCGAGACCCGCTGGGCAAGGGCTTTCACATCATCCAGGGCATGATCGCCATCGGCTCAGGCGGCTTTTGGGGCAAGGGCTTCATGCAGGGTACACAAACCCATCTGGAGTTCATTCCGGAGCGGACCACCGACTTCATTTTTGCGGCCTTGGGTGAAGAGTTTGGTCTCTTTGGTGGCCTGGTGTTGCTGGCCTGCTTTTTCTTCCTGATTTACCGGGCCCTGGTCATCGCAATGCAGGCCCCCACCTTGTTCAGCCGTTTGCTGGCGGGCAGCATGGCCATGATTTTTTTCACCTACGCCTTTGTGAACATGGGCATGGTCAGCGGCATCTTGCCGGTGGTGGGTGTGCCTTTGCCTTTCATCAGTTATGGCGGCACGGCCATGGTCACCCTGGGGTTGGCACTGGGCATCTTGATGTCGATTGCCAAGTCCAAGCAGCTGGTGCAAACATGACAAATCTGGTGCAGGTCGCTTTCGTGGGGGTTGGCAATATGGGCGGTGGCATGCTGACCCGTTTGCGTGGTCTTGGCTGGTCTGTGGCGGTGCATGACATCGACCCGCTGGCTCAGTCGAAGGCGGTGGCCTTGGGAGCAGTGGCCTGTGGGTCTGCCTTGGAGGCCGCCCGACATCTGACGCCCGACGGTGTGTTAATGGTGGTCGTGGTGGATGCCGCACAAACCGAGGCGGTGCTTTGGGGCGCTGGGGGCGCTTGCAAGGTTTTGAAGCCGGGCCAATCGGTCATGCTGTGTCCAACCCTGGGGCCAGCCACGGTGCAAAGCCAGGCCGAGCGTTTGGCTCAGATAGGCATTGACTTGATCGATGCACCCATGTCCGGTGGTCCTGTGCGGGCCCAAGAGGGCACGATGAGCTTGATGGTGGCCTGCTCGGATGCGGTGTGGCAACGCAGCCAAAATCTTCTGAATGCCTTGAGCCAGCAAGTTTTTTGCGTTGGAGCCCGCGCTGGAGACGGCGCGCGCACCAAGCTGGTTAACAATTTGCTGGCTGCGGTGAATCTGGCAGGCGCAGCTGAGGCCATGGCCTTGGCCGAGCGTTTGGGGCTCGATCCAACCACTACGCTGTCGGTGATTGAAGCCTCCAGTGGTCAGAGTTGGATTGGTTCGGACAGGATGCGCCGGGGTTTGGCGGGTGATTTCGAGCCGCGAGCCCATGTCACTTTGCTGGCGAAAGACACGGGCTTGGCTGTGCAAGCAGCTGATGAGGTCGCGTTTGATCCGCCATTGGGGCGCTTAGCAAGGGACTTGTTTGCGCAAGCCCTGGGGCAGGGTTGGGCTGACTTGGACGATGCGGCCTTGCTCAAACTAATGCGCCAGCGCTGAAGCTGTGCCATCAGCGCGCATGGCGGATGGCTGGATTTGAAATACCCCTGACCCCGGAGGACGCCAATGACCCGAGCCCGAGCCCGTGAATTGGGCCTGCCTTTTGCGGGCCAGACCGGCCCCTTCAACGCCATCACCGATGTGCCTGGGGTGACGGTGGGCTTCACCACCTTGACCGATCCCTCGCGCCGCATGCGCACAGGCGTCACCGCCATCGTGCCCCGCCAAGATGCGAACAATCCCATGCCCGTGTGGGCTGGTTTCCATGCCCTGAACGGCAATGGCGAGATGACGGGTGTTCACTGGATCAACGATGCGGGCTATTTCCTGGGGCCCGTGCTGATCACCAACACCCATGGTGTGGGGGCTTGCCACCATGGGGCGGTGCAATGGATGCTGGGCCGTTACGCGGATCATTTTCAGCACCACCATGCCTGGGCCATGCCCGTGGTGGCCGAGACTTATGACGGGGTGCTCAACGACATCAATGCCTTGCATGTGCAACCGGCGCATGCAGTGGCCGCACTTGATGCGGCCACCAGCGGACCGGTGGCCGAGGGCTCGGTGGGGGGAGGCAACGGCATGATCGCCTATGAGTTCAAGGGCGGCACCGGCACATCTTCGCGCCAGATCCAGGTGGCAGGCCAGACCTACACCCTGGGTGCGCTTGTGCAGGCCAATTACGGCAGGCGGGACTGGCTGTCGGTGCTGGGTGTGCCTGTGGGGCAAGCCATGCCGGGCGGCTTTGCCAAGAAAGAAAGCGGCTCCGTCATCGTCATTTTGGCCACCGATGCGCCCCTGTCGGATGCGATCTTGCGTTCACTGGCCAAGCGGGCAGGCTTGGGCATCGCACGCTCGGGCAGTCCGGGTGGCAATTCATCGGGTGATATTTTTCTGGCCTTTTCGGTAGCTAACCCCATGCCTCACCCCGAAAAAATGGGCCCACTGATCCAGCGCCACAGCCTGAACTGGGAGGTGCTGGATGTGCTTTACGAGGCCGCTGTGCAGGCCGTGGACGAGGCGGTCATCAACGCCCTGGTGCAGGGCGAGGATGTGCCCACCGTCAAACCGGCCGGGTATGTGGTGCCTGCGCTGGACACCCACAAGCTGCTGGACTTGATGCGCGAATACGGCCGGATGTAGGCATTCAGGGCCGTGCATTGGGGCCTGATAACCCGGTTCGCTCTCGCCCGGTGCGGCCCTGGGCTCTCCAGCCTCGGCAAGGGTCTTGTTCCGTGCCTACAATGAGCCCATGATTTCACGCGAACCCACCATCGAACGCCTGGCCACAGCCCGCTCCCTCTTGCTTGAGCCTTTTGGCCTGGATGAAACCCACCTGACGCAAGCCCTGAACGCCATCAAAGCCCACGCGGTCGATGACGCCGATCTGTATTTCCAGTACACCCGCTCTGAAGGCTGGAGCCTGGAAGAAGGCATCGTCAAGACCGGCAGCTTCAGCATCGACCAAGGTGTGGGCGTGCGGGCTGTCTCGGGCGAGAAAACCGCCTTCGCCTACTCGGACGACATCTCCGAAGCCTCTTTGATGGATGCGGCTATGACGGTGCGCTCCATCGCTTCTGTGGCGCAAAACAAACGCATCAAGGTGCCTGCCCGCAAGGTGTCGGCCAGCCGCTCGCTCTACCCCTCTCTGGACCCGATGTCCACGCTGGACAGCACGGCCAAGGTGAATTTGCTCGGCCGAGTCGAGAAAATTGCCCGCGCCAAAGACCCGCGTGTGGTGCAGGTCATGGCCGGTTTGGCCACCGAATACGACGTGGTCATGGTGGCCCGCGCCGACGGCACCCTGGCCGCCGATGTGCGTCCCTTGATCCGCCTGTCGGTCACGGTGATTGCCGAGCAAAACGGCCGCCGCGAAGTGGGCAGCGCAGGCGGCGGTGGCCGCTTTGGCCTGGCCTACTTTGACGACGGCATGGTCGAGACTTATGTGCAAGAAGCTGTCTCGGCCGCGCTGATTAACCTTGAAGCTCGCCCCGCACCCGCAGGCGAGATGACGGTGGTGCTGGGCAATGGTTGGCCCGGCGTGTTGCTGCACGAGGCCGTGGGCCATGGCCTGGAAGGCGACTTCAACCGCAAGGGCTCGAGCGCCTTCAGCGGCCGTATTGGCCAGCGTGTGGCAGCCAAAGGCGTCACCGTGCTGGATGACGGCACCATCGCCGACCGCCGTGGCTCTCTGAACGTGGACGACGAAGGACATGCCAGCCAAAAGAACGTGCTGATCGAAGACGGTATCTTGCGCGGTTACATCCAGGACGCGATGAACGCCCGATTGATGGGCGTCAAGCCCACGGGCAACGGCCGCCGCGAAAGCTACGCCCATGTGCCCATGCCGCGCATGACCAACACCTACATGCTGGGTGGCGACAAGAGCGCCGAAGAAATCGTTGCCAGCATCAAAAAAGGCCTGTACGCCACCAACTTTGCGGGCGGCCAGGTCGACATCACCAGCGGCAAGTTTGTGTTTTCGGCCAGCCAGGCGTATTGGGTGGAAAACGGCAAGATCCAATACCCCGTCAAGGGCGCCACCCTGATTGGCAGCGGCCCCGAATCGCTCAAGAAGATCAGCATGATTGGCAACGACATGAAGCTGGACTCGGGCGTGGGCACCTGCGGCAAAGAAGGTCAAAGCGTGCCGGTGGGTGTGGGCCAGCCCACGCTGCGCATCGATGGGCTCACCGTGGGCGGTACGGCTTGACCTGAAAAAAGGCCCTGCGGGTTTGCCCTTGGGTGAGCCCGTCAGGAAGCGTCAGAAACCTGTGATACATTGAATACTATGTCTTCGCGCATTGCTTTTTACTTTTTTTATTTTTGGTTCTCAGTCCCCGGCGGACGAGAGGCGAGCGCATAAGCACCCGAACATCTCGACACACACCGCCGGAGCC
>JBIKHW010000125.1:0-8627 GCA_044361935.1 Limnohabitans sp.
ATGGTCGAGGTCAAGGCCACGCAAGAGGTGATTTTGAGTGCAGGCAGCATCGGATCTGCCCAGATTTTGCAACTGTCGGGCATCGGCCCTGCCGCTTTGCTGCAAGGTGTTGGCATGGAAGTGAAATACGACCTGCCCGGCGTGGGGGCCAACCTGCAAGACCATTTGCAGATCCGATCGGTCTACAAGGTGAAAAACGCCAAGACCCTGAACACTCTGGCCAACAGCCTGTGGGGCAAGGCCATGATCGGACTGGAATACGCCTTCAAGCGCACCGGACCCATGAGCATGGCGCCCAGTCAGTTGGGCGCGTTCACGAAGAGCGACCCGTCACAACCCCACGCCAACATCCAGTACCACGTCCAGCCTCTGAGCCTGGACGCCTTTGGCGAGCCGCTGCACAGTTTTCCGGCCATCACGGCCAGTGTGTGCAACCTCAACCCCACAAGCCGGGGCACGGTGCACATCAAGAGCCCCCGTTTTGAGGACGCCCCCGCCATTGCGCCCAATTACCTGGCCACCGCAGAAGACCGCAAAGTGGCCGCCGACAGTTTGCGCGTGACGCGCCGCATCATGGCGCAGCCCGCCATGGCCGCCTTTGCACCCGAAGAGTTCAAGCCAGGCGTGCAGTTCCAAAGCGATGAAGAACTGGCCAAATTGGCCGGTGACATTGCCAGCACCATCTTCCACCCGGTAGGCACCACCCGCATGGGTCGCAGCGACGACCCGATGGCCGTGGTGAATGGGCGCTTGCAAGTGCGCGGCATTGCGGGCTTGCGCGTTGTGGATGCGGGAGTGATGCCCACCATCACCAGCGGCAACACCAACAGCCCCACACTGATGATTGCGGAAAAAGCGGCGCAGTGGATTGCTGAAGACTTCAGCAAAGTTTAATGGGGCGTGAAGTCATGGTCTTCATTCACAAGAAACGCATTTTGACCACGGTCCTTTTGCTGGTCTGGCTGGTGGTGAGCTTTGGTCCCAGCTTTTTTGCGCGCGATCTCTCTGTGATGGTGTGGGGTTGGCCTCTGTATTTTTGGATGGCCGCGCAAGGCTCCATCCTCATGTTCATCTCCATCGTTGTTGTTTACGCATGGCTCATGAACCGCTGGGAAGCGAAAGAGGCCGCTGCAGGAAGGGCCATCCCAAAAGGCTGGTAACCCATCACTGATAGCTGGGCAAAGGGGTCACAAAACGATGCTTCTCGGGCCAGCACGCTCACTTTGGAGCCCATCCATAGGCATGTTGAGTGGGCGATGAACGCTCACTTTCGCCGCTTTGACGGTGCAACTTCACAAGGCGATCCCGATCGGAAATGGCTCATCTCATGAGCGCCTGACACCCACCCCGCACAGCGCCGGGGCTTGCCAGTCCGGGCCATCAAACCAAGCATCCCCCAGCAAATAGGCCCGCAGCATGGGCAGCGCATCTTGTCCCCAAAAAACGCGGCCATCGACCACCCAGCTGGGCACGCCAAACACCCCCAGATCCATCGCCTCTTGGGCATGCGTTTGCAAAGCCTGCTTGACCAGGGCGCTGCCAGGATCAAGCGCTGGGGCCAGCTCGACCGACAGGGACGCCAGGCGCTCGGCATCGGCAGCGTCCAGCCCCGTGCACCAAACATGTCGGAAAATTTTCTCGCACACATAGCGGCTGGGCTCGCCATCGGCATCACATGCGGTGGCCAGGCGCAACAAGCCCAGCGGGTTGAAGGGGTGCAAAGCGGGCAGCTGCAAGGGCGTGCCCTGCTGCCGCGCCAGCCAAAGCACCTGCCGGTAGGTCCAGTCGCGCTTGGTGGGGATTTCCGCCGGACCGAGCTGACCGTGGTGCTTGAGCAGGGCGGCAAACAGCACCGGCTTGTGTACCACGCGGTGACTGATGCCCTCCAAAGCCCGGGGCAGGGCGTCAAAACCGAGCCAGGCGTAGGGCGAAATGAAGTCAACATAAAAGTGAATGGTTTTCATGGGTGTCTTCCTGAGTGTTGTGCCTCGCTTTGAACCCAAGTCTATAGGGTCAACACCAACTTGCGCAGGCCCTCTTGTCCGTAGAATGAATTGGCATGAACAGGTGACCACAACGCCCACACCGGGCCAGAGTCACTCAAGGCACCTCAAGGAGACACCATGTACAAGCACATCATCCTGGCTTATGACGGTTCGGGCAGCGGCCAAAAGGCTTTGCTGGAACTCAAGGAACTGGCGCACTGGGGCCAGCCCCGACTGACCTTGGTGGCGGTGGCCCCCAATCCTCTGGATGTGGGCTCCATGGAGATGGGCTACTACACCTCGGCCGACAACGGCCCCCTGGAAGAAAATCTGAAAGAGCAACTGACTCAAGGCGTGCAAGCGCTGCAAGACATGGGTTATGCGGTGCAAGGCGAGGTGCTCAAGGGCGAAGTGATCCGCGAGCTGTCGGACTTTGCCGATCGTGCAGGGGCCGACCTGATCGTGGTCGGTCACAAGCACGAACCCAACCTGCTGCGCCGCTGGTGGAGCGGCTCCACCGCCAAATCACTGGTGGAAGAGTCGCCTTGCAATGTGCTGATCGTGGTGGACCGCAGCGCAGCGGCTGCGGCCTGAGGCGCGGCCTAGACGCCCAGTTGAAGGGGCACCTCACACCTGCCCCCGCTTGCTTCAGGCCTCCCCACCCATGCCCTTCAAGCGCTGTTCAATGCGTTGCCAGACTTGACGTTTGACTTCGTCGGACATGCGGCTCCAGGCACCGATCTCATCCAGGCTGCGCCAGCAGCCTGCGCACATGTCGGTCTGTGGGTCCATCACGCACACCGATAGACAGGGTGACGGCACATGGGGCGAGGGCTCGGCCAGCACTTGGGCCGCGCGATGCGCCAGCAGCTTGGTGCGCGCATTCATGGGGCCACCTGAACCACGGAAAGATGCATTGGGTCTGCCAACGCTTTGTCGTCTGAGCTGACCTGCACCACATCGGCCACAAGGGCGCCGGTCAAACCGGGCAGATCCTGGGGAGACAGGCGAAAAACGCCGTGCGGATGCCCGGCTGCAGCCCAGATTTCGTCGAAACGCCACAGGTCTTGGTCGAGCAAGGTGAGCGGCGGGTGCAGGTGTGCCACGGGCGAGACGCCGCCAATGCTGAAGCCCGTGTGGGCTTTGACGAAATCGGCATCAGCCCGGCCCAGCTTGCCCACCCGGGCCGCAACTTTCTTTTCGTCCACACGACGATCGCCAGAAGTGACCACCAGCACAGCCACGCCATCTTCCTTGCGTTTGAAGATCACGCTCTTGGCAATCTGACCGAGCTGCACACCCAAGCTGTCAGCCGCCTCTTGAGCAGTTCGGGCCGCGCCATCGAGCATGACAGGTGCATGGGGGTGGTTTGCGTCTTGCAAAGCCCGCGCCACACGTTGCACGCCATCGGGCAAAGCATGGAGTTCAGCGCCACACATGGCTCAGCCCGCCCGCTTGGTCAACAAGGCATTGGCCACGTTCGAGTTGGGTTTGCGTCCCAAAAAGTCGCTGATGAAGGCGCCGGCATCGACCAGCTTGTCCAGGTCAATGCCTGTGGCAATGCCCATGCCGTGCAGCATGTAGACCACGTCTTCGGTAGCCACGTTGCCCGTGGCGCCCTTGGCATAAGGGCAGCCGCCCAAACCTGCCACCGACGATTGGAAGTTCCACACCCCCAATTGCAGCGCCGCCAGCGTGTTGGCCAGTGCTTGGCCATAGGTGTCGTGAAAATGGCCGCAGATGTGGTCGATGTCAAAGTGCTTCAGCGTGGCTTCAATGGCCTTTTGCACCTTGAGCGGTGTGCCGGTGCCGATGGTGTCGGCCACATCCACACGCTGCACGCCGATCTGCTTCATCAAACCCGCCAAGTGGGCCACGCTGGCCGGTGAGACTTCGCCCTCATAAGGGCAGCCCACGGTGCAGCTCATGGCCCCGCGCACCGCAATGCCCGCCGCCAAGGCCGCTTGCACCACAGGCGCAAAGCGCTCCATGCTCTCTTCGATTGAGCAGTTGATGTTCTTTTGGCTAAAGGCCTGGCTGGCGGCGCCAAAGACCACGATTTCGTCAGGGCGCGATGCGATGGACGCCTGGTAACCCACCATATTGGGGGTAAGCACCGAATAACGCACGCCCGCTTGGCGCACGATGCCCGCCATCACCTCGGCGTTGTCGGCCATCTGGGGCACCCACTTCGGGGACACAAAACTGGTGACTTCGATCTCGGTCAGGCCCGCGGCCTGCAGACGGTGCACCAGCTCGATCTTGACCGCTGCGGGCACAGGCTGCTTTTCGTTTTGCAGGCCATCGCGGGGGCCGACGTCGATGAGTTGAACTTTCGAAGGCATGGACATGGAAGAGTCTTTCGGTTCAGTAGCCGCGCTGGTGGTCCACCACGCCATTGATGGGCTCGCCGCGCTGCAGCGCCTGCATTTTGCCCACGATTTGCGCGATGCTTTCTTCGCGCAGGGTGCGGGCCGAGGTGTGGGGCGTCACGGTGATTTTCGGGTGTTGCCAAAACGGATGCCCAGCAGGCAACGGCTCGGTGCGGAACACGTCGAGTGTGGCACCTGCAAGGTGGCCCTGGTCGATGAGGGTGATCAGGTCATCTTCGACCAAGTGCTTGCCACGGGCCACGTTGATCACATAGCCGCCTTGTTGCAGCTGCGAGAGTGTGTCTTTGTTCAGGATGTTTTCGGTCTCGGTCGTGAGCGGCATCAGGTTCACCAGCACGCGTGTGGCCTGCAGGAATTCGGGCAGGCTCTGCGCCCCGCTGAAGCAACGGATGCCGGGCAGGTCTTTGGGGCTACGGCTGTAGCCGTTGACCGGAAATTCAAACACCTGCAGGGCTTTGGCCACACGTTCACCCAACACACCCAAGCCCATCACACCGACAGCAAAGTCGGCGCGGCTGCGGGGCTTGCGGTACGACCATTTGCCAAATTGGGTGTCGGTGTCGTAGCCGTCGAACTCACGGAAATGCCGGATCACCGCGTGGCACACGTATTCGGCCATTTGCACCGACATGCCCGCGTCGTCCAAACGAACTACCTTGAGCGCAGGCGGCAGTTTCAGTTGCAGCAAGGCATCCACACCTGCGCCAATGTTGAACAGGGTTTGCAGGCCCGGCTGCTCGTCGATGAACTGCTGGGGCGGCGCCCAGACGATGGCGTGGTCTGCAGCAGGTGCGCCGGGTGACCAGGCAGACACGGAGGCCTCTGGGAAGGCCTGTTGCAGGCCCTGCACCCAAGGCGCAGGGTCGAGCTTGTCAAAGCAGGTGGTGATGTTCATGGGCCGATTTTGTCAGCCCAGCTTGAGCAACTCTGCCCCGTCGGCGACTTGGTCGCCCGGCGCGTACAGCAACTCGGCCACCACGCCGTCTTTGGGCGCACTGATGGTGTGCTCCATCTTCATGGCTTCCATCACCGCCAGAGGCTGACCGGCTTTGACCTTGTCGCCCGCTTTGACAGCAAACGACACCACCTTACCGGGCATGGGGGCGGTGAGGCGCCCACCTTCTTGCGCGGCTTCGCCCGCGTGCGCCAGCGGGTCGAGCACGGTGATGCAGGTCGCGCCTTGCGGCGTGAAGAGGTGCGCGGTTTCGCCTTGCCAGTCAAGCTGGCTGAACACCCGTGGGGCGCTGCCCCATTGCACCCACAGGCCGTCGCCTTGGGCTTCAAATGTCAACACACCAGCGCTGGCGTCATCGCCTTCCAACGACAAGCTCACAGCGCCGTCGTGCAGGTAGTTCAGGCGGGCCGAGCGCGGTTGGTCTTGCCAGACAAATTCAAAGCGGCGCTGCGCCAGGCCGTGCGACTGCCAGCCATCGCGGCGGCTGAAGGGGTCTGCGCCCTGCAGGGCTTTTTCGGCATGCAGGGTGTGGGCCACCACGGCGGCCACGGCTGCGGCTAAGCCCACAGTTTCTTGTTTGAACAGCACAGCGGCTTCGCGCTGAATGAGCGCGGTGTCGAGCTTAGCCGTGGCAAACGCCTCGCTGCGCACCACATGGCGCAAGAACTGCACATTGGTGTTCAGGCCCACGATGTGGGTTTGTGCCAAAGCGGTGTCCAAACGAGCCAACGCCTGCTCGCGGGTGTCGCCGTGCACGATGAGCTTGGCCACCATGGAGTCGTAAAACGGGCTGATGGTGTCGCCCTCGCGCACGCCGTCGTCCACGCGGATGGTGCCGCGCTCGAAGCTGGTCGCTTGAGGCTTGCGGTACACCTGCAAGGTGCCGGTGGCGGGCAAGAAGTTGTTGTCGGGATTCTCGGCGCAGATGCGGGCCTCGATGGCGTGGCCCTGGATGCGCAACTGGTCCTGGCGCAAAGGCAGTGGCTCGCCACTGGCCACGCGCAACTGCCACTCCACCAGGTCGAGTCCGGTGATGGCTTCGGTCACCGGGTGCTCCACCTGCAAGCGGGTGTTCATTTCCATGAAGAAGAACTTCATGGATTCGGGCTGGTCGTACGCCGTTTGCTCGACGATGAATTCCACCGTGCCTGCGCCCACATAGTTCACCGCCTTGGCAGCGGCCACTGCGGCCGCGCCCATTTGCGCACGCAATGCTTCGGTCATGCCAGGGGCCGGGGCTTCTTCGAGCACTTTTTGGTGGCGACGTTGGACCGAGCAGTCGCGCTCAAACAGGTACACACAGCTGCCTTGGGTGTCGCCAAACACCTGGATCTCAATGTGGCGTGGGCGCTGCACATACTTTTCAATCAATACCGCATCGCTGCCAAAGCTGTTGGTGGCCTCGCGCTGGCAAGAGGCCAAGGCGGCGGCAAAGTCTTCAGACTTCTCCACCACGCGCATGCCCTTGCCGCCACCGCCTGCGCTGGCTTTGATGAGGGCGGGATAACCGATGCGATCGGCTTCGCGTTGCAACAAGGCCGGATCCTGGTCAGCGCCGTGGTAACCAGGCACCAGCGGCACACCGGCTGCTTCCATCAAACGCTTGGATTCGGCCTTGAGGCCCATCGCCAAGATCGCTGAGGCAGGCGGGCCGATGAACACCAAGCCAGCGGCGGCGCAGGCCTTGGCAAAGTCTTCGTTCTCGCTCAAAAAGCCATAGCCGGGGTGCACCGCTTCGGCGCCCGTGTCTTTGGCCGCTTGCAAAATGCGCTCCCAACG
Organism: Limnohabitans sp.; assembly: GCA_044361935.1. Classification (GTDB taxonomy): domain Bacteria; phylum Pseudomonadota; class Gammaproteobacteria; order Burkholderiales; family Burkholderiaceae_C; genus Limnohabitans_A. Next base: position 7,113 of record JBIKHW010000125.1, read on the forward strand.
CAGGTAGCTGTCTTTGGGCGCTGAACCGCCCACATGCACCGCTTCGTCGCAGGCTTGCACATGCTTGGCGCTGACATCGGCATCCGAATAAACAGCCACGGTTTGGATGCCCATTCGGCGGGCGGTGGCCGCTACGCGGCAGGCGATTTCGCCACGGTTGGCTATCAGAATTTTTTTGAACATTTTGTGGCCTTCTCAGCTCGTTTAAGGTTTCCAAACCACGTGCTCATCTACCGCATACAGCAGACAAGGGAGTTTGGAGTGTTTTTGGCAATTGCTCAACGCGTTGGAAAGAGGGTCATCTCCACCATGGGCCCAGCCCCAAGCCCCCGAAGCTGACAATGCGAAAGCTCTGGGCAAAGGTCTATCGAGGAACGCCCCATAGCCTTTTCGCCCGCCATCTCTCAAGTGTGGAATTCGATCAATCTCTTTGAGATCAGCCCATTGCGTTGGCTCTGGCCGGCTTGTTTTTCCAGCGGCCCCGTACTGAGGAAAAATCACCGCAGTCGGCATACCGTGCTGAAGCAGTTTGGATTCGACACTTGGCCACCAGATGGCCAGACCATCAGGACTCGCAAACATGCCATGAGCATCTACCCCAAACGCACCGAAAGCATTCAGCTCCGCCTTCCCACCCGCTTCGACATAGGCTTGATGCGCAGGCTTGATGACTTCCGGCGGGAAAAAACTGTCATTGGCACCGTAAAACCACAGTGAGTCAACCTTCGCTTTTTTGCCATAGGCATTAAACGCATCTTTCAATGCCAACTCCCACTGGCAACCATGGGTGTACTTCAGACCACCTGCAAAATTGACAACAAATTTGATGCCTGAATGTGGGTCTTGCGCGTATACGAGCGTGGTCAACCCGCCATGAGATTGGCCCATCATGATCATCCTTTGAGCGTCCACCCATGGTTGCTGCACCACCCACTTCATCACAGCATGGATGTCGTCCGCTTGAGCTTCGCCATTGCCCGCTATGTTGCAACCTTCACCGACAGCCGCACCTCCTGATTTCGAGAACCCTTGGCGCATGGGCAATATGACGGTGTACCCCCTTTGAAGAAATAGCCGAGTCGCGACAATCGCGCGCTCACGTCCTTGAAGACGGTTATTTCCAAAACTTTTTCCATGATTGATGATCACTACAGGGAAAGGCCCTTCTCCCTGTGGCTTAAAGATCGTTGTTTCCAAATTCACGGCGAGTAAACGATTGTTCTTGATAGCCACAATCGACTCGCCCAAAACGGCCATCGGATCTTGCGCCTGTGCCAAACAAGTCCACAGCGCAAGCGCCATGACACCGATCCAAGTCTTCGATTTCATGAACCTCACCTCTGCCAATTTGGTTTTCGTTTTTGCAAAAAGGATTGCACACCCTCCTTGCCTTCGCTGCTGGCACGGATGTCGGCGATGCCTGCCACCGTCTGCGCGACCAACGCATCGTTGATCTCGCGTTCGGCCACGTCTTGCACCAGTTTTTTGCAAGTGCGCACGGCGTTGGGGCTGGCG
>JBIKHW010000451.1:0-2558 GCA_044361935.1 Limnohabitans sp.
AGCGCTGCTGCTGGGGCTCTTGAACGACGCCCGCCCGCTGCGTGTGCCCGGGGCTGACTACAGCGCCCACACCGTCTCCGAGCTGGCCATTTTTGACACCGCGCAACGCATGTTGAGCAGCTTTGGTCCGCAGGCCATTCGCCACTACATCATCAGCCACACCGAAAGCGTGAGCGACCTGCTGGAAGTGCTGCTGCTCCAAAAAGAAGTGGGCCTGCTGCGCGGCACGCTGGACGCGCAAGCGCACAACGACCTGATCGTGGTGCCCCTGTTCGAGACCATCGAAGACCTGCGCAACGCCGCTCCCATCATGCGCGACTTTTATGCCCTGCCCGGTGTGGCCGCGCTGATTGCACGCTCGGGCAGTGATCAAGACATCATGCTGGGCTACTCCGACAGCAACAAAGACGGTGGCATCTTCACCAGCAACTGGGAGCTGTACCGCGCCGAAATCGCCTTGGTGGAATTATTCGACAAACTCAAAAGCAGCCACGGTATCACCTTGCGCATGTTCCACGGCCGAGGCGGCACCGTGGGCCGAGGCGGTGGCCCCAGCTACCAAGCCATCTTGGCCCAGCCGCCGGGCACCGTACGCGGGCAGATCCGACTGACCGAGCAAGGCGAAGTGATTGGCTCCAAATACGCCAACCCCGAAATTGGCCGCCGCAACCTCGAAACCCTGGTCGCCGCCACGTTGGAAGCCACGCTGCTGCAGCCCACCAAGCCCGCATCCCGGGCCTTTCTGGATGCAGCGGCCGAGCTGTCCGAGGCCAGCATGGGCGCCTACCGCGCCCTGGTGTACGAGACCCCCGGCTTCACCGACTACTTTTTTGGGGCCACCCCGCTCAAGGAGCTGACTCAGCTGAACATCGGCTCGCGCCCCGCCTCGCGCAAGGCGCTGCAAAAAATCGAAGACCTTCGGGCCATACCGTGGGGCTTCAGTTGGGGCCAGTGCCGCCTGACTTTGCCCGGCTGGCTGGGCTTTGGCTCGGCCGTGGCCGCCTTTTTGGACAAACCCGACGCGGCCGAACGCAAAGCCGCGCTGGCCCTGCTGCAAAAGATGTACCGCCAGTGGCCGTTTTTCCGCACCCTGCTGTCCAACATGGACATGGTGCTCGCCAAGAGCGACTTGGCCCTGGCCTCAAGGTACGCCGAGCTGGTGGAAGACGCCCGACTGCGCAAAAAAATCTTTGCTGCCATCGAAGCCGAATGGCACCGCACGGCCGATGCGCTCACCCAAATCACGGGCGAGAAAAACCGCCTGGCCAGCAACCCTGCGCTCGACCGCTCCATCCGCCACCGCTTCCCCTACATCGACCCCTTGCACCACCTGCAAGTCGAACTCATCCGCCGCTACCGGGCGGGCTTGGCCGACGAGCGCGTGCAGCGCGGCATCCACATCAGCATCAACGGGATTGCTGCGGGCTTGCGCAACACGGGTTGAGTTCAGCCTCACCCTCTGCGCTTTGACAAAGCACAGCATTCTCAATGCAGCAAGTACAAAACCACGGTCAAGATAAACCCGGACCTGAAAGCCCCTGTCGCCAAAGGCGCTTTGATCGGCAAAGTTGTCGCCATAAAAACGGCAAACCCGTGGACTAGCCCTACTGGTGGCGCAAGCCGAAGTGGAACGCGCTGGATTCATGCTGGACATGCAGCTGCATGTGCTCAAGTTGTTGGCCATGTGAGCACATCCGACAACCGTACACAAACCGTTACCGCCACTTTTGAGCCGCATCAGCGACGACCGAATTGCATACAACCAAGGTGCAAAAGATGATGGGCGGCAATGATAAATCCAGGCATTTGAAAGAGATCGCCTGCACTCGCAGCATGAACAAAGTTGTCCGCACCTCAAGCCTGCTTCGCCGATACACGCGCCCGCGCCACATGTAGTTTTTTGTAACTGTCCAGCAAGCGCTGGTGGCGCTCCAGACCCACCAGCTGCAGGTTGGTGGGCGTGAGGCCATGAAAGCGCACGCTACCCTCCACCGAGCCGATGGCTGCATCCATGCGCTCGGTGCCAAACATGCGGCGAAAATTCACCTCGTAGTCTTCTAGGGCCAAGTCCTCGCCCAGCGTGACTTCGAGCACCACGTTCAGGGCTTGGTAAAACAAGCGGCGCTCCACCGTGTTGTCGTTGTATTGCAGGAAGGCGCCCACCAGTTCCTGGGCCTCTTCCAGCTGCTGCAAAGCCAGGTGAATCAAGAGCTTGAGCTCCATCACCGTGAGCTGCCCCCACACCGTGTTGTCGTCAAACTCGATGCCGATCAAGGTGGCGATGTCGAGGTAATCGTCCAGCTCGTTGTTCTCCAAGCGGTCGAGTAAAGCTTCCAACGCCTCGTCGTCCAAGCGGTGCAGATTGAGCACATCTGCGCGGAACAAAAGCGCTTTGTTGGTGTTGTCCCAAATCAGGTCGTCCACCGGGTACACCTCGGAATAGCCCGGCACCAAGATGCGGCAGGCGGTGGCGCCCAGTTGGTCGTGCACCGTGACATAGGCTTCTTTGCCCATGGCCTGCAAGATGCCAAACAGCGTGGCGGCCTCTTGCGCGGTGG
>JBIKHW010000452.1:0-2544 GCA_044361935.1 Limnohabitans sp.
TCCAATGTAGGCGCTGTAGGCAAACTCAACAAATTACCAGTGCGCAGCTGCTCAGCATCTTTGAGCGAGGTGGTCAGCATCACATAGAGCGGCACCAGAAACCAGGCCGCAAACAGCAGCAGCACGCACCACAAAATCATTCGATGAAAATTCAGGCGGTTCATCGTTTGCTCCGCAATTCAGAATACAGGTAGGGCACCACAATCGCCGCCACAGTGGCCAGCATCACGGTGGCGCTGGCCGCACCCACACCAATTTGTCCGCGTGTAAAGGCGGTGGCATACATGAAGGTGGCAGGCAAATCGGTGGCATAGCCGGGGCCGCCTGCAGTCAGCGCCATCACCAGGTCAAAACTCTTGATGGCCAAGTGAGAGACCACCAGCAAGGTGCTGAAAAACACCGGACCTAAGCTGGGCAAAATGATGCGCCAATAAATCGTGGGCAAGCTGGCACCGTCGACTTGCGCTGCCTTGATGATCGAGTCGTCAATGCCGCGCAGCGCCGCCAAAAACAGCGCCATCACAAAACCCGCGCTTTGCCACACACCCGCAATCACTACGCAATAAATGGCCATGTCTTGCTGCACCAGCCAATCAAAGCTGAAGCTGGTGAATCCCCAGCTGTGCATCAGGTGCTCCAGACCGAGGCCGGGATTCAAAATCCATTTCCAGGCGGTACCTGTGACAATAAAAGAGATCGCCATGGGGTACAAATATATGGTGCGCAAGACGCCTTCGCCGCGCACTTTTTGGTCAAGCAAGATGGCCAGCAACACCCCCAAGGCCATGGCGCCGCCAATGAACAGGGTGCCAAACACCGCCATGTTGCGCATGGCCACTTGAAAGCGGTCACTCTCCATCAGTGCGGCGTAATGCTGCAAGCCCACAAATTCGTAGTTGGGCAGCAAGCGTGAGGCCGAAACAGACAAGTAACCGTTCCAGGCCATCAGGCCGTAGATGAACAGCAGCGACAGCACAAAGCTGGGCGCAATCACCAGCTTAGGCAGCCACGCGGCTTGCTGGGGGGATGATGCAGACATGGGTGATCCAATCGAGACCGGCTTGGGCTGCAAGCTCGTGACCTGCAGCCCGGCGGCTAAATAAAGCACAAGCCCGGCGGGCTTGTGCGAGCCGACCGCACGGCCGGCTCAAAGACTCACTTGACCTTGGCGGCCGAAGCGATTTTGGCTTGAGCGTCTTTGGTGCTCATCTTGTCGTCGTTCCAGAACTGGCTGACCGCGTCTTGAATCGCGCCAGAAGTGGCCGAGCCAATGGCCATGCCGTGGGCCACCGAAGGCACCAGACCGCCGCTCTTGGCGGTCGACACGAAGTCGTTGGAGCTGAGTTTGGCGCAGTCGTCAAACTTGGCCAGGTTCATGTTCAGGCGCACCGGGATGGAGCCCTTGTTCAGGTTGAACACTTCCTGAAAGTCGCTCGACATGATGGCCGAAGCCAGGTCTTTTTGGGCCTTGGTGTTGGCATCGTTTTTCAGCTTGAACATGGCAAACGAGTCCACGTTGAAAGTGAAGGACTTGGCGGTGCCAGGGGCTGCGGCACAAGTGAAATCGGCACCAGCCTTTTTGCCAGCGGCCACAAACTCGCCCTTGGCCCAGTCACCCATCAGCTGCATGCCCGCTTCGCCCTTGATGACCATGGCGGTCGCCAGGTTCCAGTCGCGGCCCGGGGCGTTCTTGTCGGTATAAGTCTTGACCTTTTTGAAGGTGTCGAGCACCTTGGTCATGGTGGCACCGGTCAAGGTGGCGGGGTCCAGTTGCACCAAGGCTTTTTTGTAGAAGTCAGCACCCCCCACACCCAAAGCCACACTTTCAAAAGTGGTGAAGTCTTGCCAGTTTTGACCACCGTGCGCGACGGGGATGATGCCGGCTTTCTTCAAGGCTTCGGCCGCAACAAAGAACTCGTCCCAGTTGGTGGGCACTTTGGCACCGGCTTTTTTGAACGCGGCGTTGCTGGCCCACAACCAGTTCACGCGGTGCACGTTCACGGGGGCGGCAATGTAGTTGCCTTTGTATTTCATGACATTGGCGACCACGGGGGGCAACAGGCTGTCCCACTTTTCTGCCTTGGCCACGTCGTCGATGTTGGCCAACACACCTTCAGCCGCCCACTCTTGCAGCGCCGGGCCTTTGATCTGCGCCGCAGCAGGCGCATTGCCCGAGACCACGCGCGACTTGAGCACCGTCATCGCGTTGTCACCACCGCCACCAGCGACGGCAAAGTCTTTCCAGGTATGGCCTTTGCCTTGCAGCGTGGTCTTGAGGGCCGCAGCCGATTTGGCTTCGCCTCCGCTGGTCCAGTAGTGCAGCACCTCAACTTCACCGGCATGCGCTGACACAGCCAGCACAGCGGCTGTGGCCAAGATCGAACGTTGGAATGTTTTTAAAGTTTTCATGAGAGTCTCTCTTTTGTGGCCATAAATGGCCCTGTGTTGATGTGCGAGGTGGCGGATCGGCCTGCAAAGACCTCGACGGCTTGATATTAATATTTTGTTAATTTATTAACATAAGGTTAAACCCTGAGGTCGAAT
>JBIKHW010000126.1:0-8563 GCA_044361935.1 Limnohabitans sp.
TTGGCCATTTTGCCGATGACGTAACGGGTTTTGGGTCGGCGTGAACGCACAGCCTGCAGTATGGCATCGGCCACCACCGATGGCGGTGAGGCGGCCCCCGCTTTGGCGTAGGTGCTGCGCATGGCCTTGGCCATGCCCTGCGCCATGGCGCGGTAGGGGCCTTGGCCCGAACGCGCCAACATGGGCTCGAGCATCACGCCACCCCACTCGGTGGCAATCACACCGGGCTCAATAATCACCACCCGAATGCCGAAGGGCGCCAGCTCAAGGCGCAAGCAATCGCTCCAGCCTTCCACCGCGTGTTTGGTGGCGTGGTACCAAGAGCCGAGCGGGGTGTACATCTTGCCGCCCATGGACGAGATGTTGATGACCTTGCCCGCCCCTTGGCGGCGCATGTGCGGCAGCGCCAATTGTGTGAGCCGCGCCATGCCAAACAGGTTGACTTCAAACTGGTAGCGAGCATCGGACAGGGTTGAATCTTCCATCGCGCCGTACATGCCAAAGCCCGCGTTGTTCACCAAGACATCGATGCCCCCGTGACCCGCCGTGATGGTCTTGACGGCCTCCACGATGTCGGCGTCCACCGAAATGTCCATCTGCAGCGGTATCGCGCCCAGGGCCCGCAGGTCTTCCATTTGGGCCAGGCGACGTGCCGCGACGTAAACCACCAAGCCCTCTTGCAACAGCCGCTTGGCCGTTTCTTTGCCCATGCCGGACGATGCGCCAGTGACAAGCGCCACGGGTTGTTTGGGGAAGGTGGATGCCATGGAAAACTCCGTTCATTGATCTGTTTCGAATGGCGTGATGGTCGCAGCGAGGAGGCAAAGCGTCACCATCAGATCGCGCCAATGCGCATGCCGAAGATGCCAAGTCTCTTGGCCGTCCTTCAAGGAACAAGTTGTTCGCTCAGGTCACAACTGTTAACACTGCGCAAGCCCAATTCGCTGTCCTACACTGAGGCCATGATCCAAGGTCTTGTTCAACTCTTCCTCTTTCAGGCGCTAGGCGAGCTGCTCTCCAAGTTCGCCCTGCCCTTCATCCCCGGGCCCGTGTTGGGTTTGGTGTTGTTGCTCGCTTTTCTGGGCTTGCGCGGCCATGTGCCGGCTTCCATGGACCTGGTGGGCAGCAGCATCTTGCAGCACCTGGGGCTCTTGTTCATTCCCGCATCGGTGGGAGTGGTGCTGTATTTGCCGGTGTTGCAGGCCAACGCCTGGGCCATCACGGCGGCGCTGGTGCTGAGCGTGGTGGCCACGGTGGCGATCACCGCCTTGGTGCTCAAACTGCTCGCCCAAAAGGACAGCGCACCATGAACAACACCCTGCCGCCCATTTCCGACATTTGGGTTTACCTCTCGGGCAGCCCGCTGCTGGCCTTGGTGCTCACGCTCAGCGCTTACCTGCTGGGCCTGACCTTGTACGAGCGCAGCCAGCGCAACCCACTGGCCAACCCGGTGCTGATTGCGGTGCTTGTGGTGTGCATGGGCATCAGCGTGATCGACATGCCCTATGCCCAATACTTTGAAGGCGCACAGTTTGTGCACTTTTTGCTGGGCACGGCCACGGTGTCGCTGGCCATTCCGATTTACAAGGGCTTTGCCTCTCTCAAAGGGCGCATGGGGGTGTTGCTTCTGTCGCTCATGGCGGGCGGCATCACCTCGGTGCTGACGGCCGTGGGCATGGCGCGTTGGCTGGGGGTGGACGAAGCGTTGGTGCGCGGCCTGGTGGCCAAGTCGGTCACCGCGCCGATTGCCATGGGCATTGCCGAGCGCGTGCAAGCCTCGCCCACCCTGAGCGCCATCTTTGCGGTGAGCACCGGCATCTTGGGCGCGGTGCTGGGGCGCTATGTGCTCGACTCCCTGCGTGTGACGGCCTGGTGGCAACGCGGCTTTGCCTTGGGCGTGGCCGCGCACGGCATTGGCACCTCACGCGCTTTCAGCGTGAACGCCGAGGCCGGAGCCTATGCCAGCTTGGGCATGGGTCTTCATGGCATTGCAGGGGCCGTGCTGATCCCGTATGCGGTGGCTTGGTGGTTTTGACGGAGGCGGCCACCAGCGCCATGGGGGATCAGTTCGGCAAAATTGACCGCCATAATCGGTATTCCCCGAGTCATGCACGCCCGTGTGTCGCCCTCGCCAATTTCTGATGACCGACCTTGCGCCATGCACCGCACCATTTTTGACACCCCGATCGTGAACACTGTCTTGAGAACAGGCTCTTTGGCGTTTCTCAAAGCCGCTGGCTGGAAAATCGAAGGCAGCTTGCCCGAGGGTGCCACCAAGTGCGTGCTGATTGCTGCGCCCCACACCAGCAACTGGGACTTACCTTACACCTTGATGGTGGCGTTCGCCCTGCGCCTGCAGATTTACTGGATGGGCAAGAGCAGCATCTTCTCGTTTCCGTTTGGCCCGGTCATGCGCTGGCTGGGGGGCATTGCGGTCAACCGCTCGCAAGCCTCCAACCTGGTGGACTCCTGCGCACAAGAATTGGTCAAAGCCGAAGGCGCGGTTCACTTGGTGATACCGCCCGAAGGCACACGCAGCAAAACCCGCTATTGGAAAACCGGGTTTTATTACATCGCCCTGCAAGCGCAGGTGCCCATCGTGATGGCCTACATGGACTACTCGCGAAAGGTCAGTGGCTTGGGCCCTTTGTTTTACCCGTCTGGCGACATCGACAAGGACATGATCGCCATCAAGGCGTTTTATGCGCCTTTTAAGGGCAAAAACGCCGACCAGTTTGAAACACCGCCTGAAAACTGATGGTGAGCCATCATTCGAAACCCGGTCGCCATAGCTGAGGCGGCCATCTCTTTCCGGGTCATCGAGTCCAAGTGGCGACAGCACGCAGGCCGCGTGTTTTTATGATGAAGCCCATGAACTACGCTGCTGCTGACCTTTTGGCTTTTGCCGACCAACTTTTGCAAACCGCAGGCTTGTCGCCTGACAAAGCTCAGGCCGTGGCCGAAGTCTTGCTGGAGGGCGACCTGCTGGGCCACACCACACATGGCTTTGCCTTGCTGGCCCCCTATCTGGCCGAGTTGGAAGCAGGCAAGATGCGCAAAGAAGGTCAGCCCCTGGTGGTGTCTGACCACCCAGCCGCTGTGACCTGGGATGGCCAGCGTTTGCCCGGCCCTTGGCTGGTGCGACAGGCCATTGACTTGGCCACACACCGCGCCAGCACACAGGGCACTTGCACCGTGGTCATCCGGCGCAGCCACCACATTGCTTGTCTGGCGGCCTACCACCAGCCCGTGACCAATCAAGGTCTCATGATGATGCTGCATTGCTCGGACCCGAACACCGCGAGCATCGCACCCTTTGGCGGGCTGGACCCGGTGTTCACGCCCAACCCCATGTCGGTGGGCATCCCCACTTCTGGCCAGCCCGTGCTGATCGATGTGTCCACCTCGTCCACCACCAATGGCATGACAAACCGTCTGCACAAAGAAGGTGGTTTGCTCCCAGCCGAGTGGGTGATGGATGGCCACGGCCAGCCCAGCCGTGACCCGGCGGTGCTGTTCAACGAACCCAAGGGCACGATCTTGCCGTTGGGGGGCATAGACTCGGGCCACAAAGGCTATGGCCTGAGCTGGATGGTAGAAGCCTTGACCGGCGGCTTGGCAGGCCATGGCCGTGCCGACTCACCAGAAGGATGGGGGGCCACGGTGTTTTTGCAAATCATCGACCCCCGCGCTTTTTCAGGCCAAAGCGCCTTCAACACGCAGATGGACGAAGTGTCACGCCAGTGCCATGCCTCGCGGCCCGCACAAGCCGACCGTTGGGTGCGCACGCCCGGCGAGCGTGGCCTGAAGCTCAAGTCCGACAGCGCTAGCCAAGGTGTAGCGCTGTACCCCAACATCATGCCCATGCTGGTGCCTTGGGCCGAGAAGTTCAAAATCGCGGTGCCGAATGAGATCTGATGCAGAGGCCTTGTGAAGTTTGCACCTGTGAGGCTAATCTGACGCGACTGTCATTTCAGACTGGTTTAAAACTGTCATCCCGGACTTGATCCGGGATCCATGACTGTCTAACGACGATGGCAAAAGTCACCGCTGAATACTGGATCCCGGGTCTTCGCCCGGGATGACAAAAAGCAAGACTGCGTTGGCATGTCAACGCCGCGAATCCGAATCCCAAACATCAAGCCACAGGTGCAGGTTTGCGCAGCATCCGCAAAAGCAGCGGTGTAAACCACACCAATGCCGTGAGTATGGCCAAAGACAAAGCAATAGGTCGGGCCACAAAAGCGGTCAAGTCGCCGTTGGACTTGATCATCGAGGTGATGAAGTTCTCCTCCAACATGCCCCCCAACACCACCCCCAAAATGGCCGGTGCTGTCGGGAACTTGTTGGCTTCCAGCAGATACGCCAAGATGCCAGCGACCAGCATCACACCGATCTGAAACACCGAGTTGTTGATGGCAAACGTGCCCACCACACAAAACAGCAAGATCATCGGCATCAGAATTTCACGCGGCACCTTGAGGATGCGCTTGGCCACCTTGATGCACAAAATGCCCAAGGGAATCATGATCAGGTTGGCCAAGATGAAGAGCAAGAACACCGCATAAATGTTTTGTGGGTTGGTGGTGAACAAGGTCGGGCCAGGGTTCATGTTCTTCATGTACAGCACGCCGATCACAATCGCCGTGATCGAGTCACCCGGAATGCCGAACACCAGCGCCGGAATCCACGCACCGGCCAAGGCGCTGTTGTTGGCCGAGCCGGACTCGACAATGCCTTCCACATGCCCGGTGCCAAATTTTTCGGGCTCCTTGGAGAACTTCTTGCTTATCGCGTAGGACATCCAAGCCGCGATGTCGGCGCCCGCACCCGGCAAAGCGCCCACGGCAGTGCCCAGCACACTGCCTCGGAAAATTTGCTTGGGATATTTTTTGGCCAAGGCCCATTGGCCCTTGAGCACACCGCCTACCTCTTCAACCACCAACTCTGCAGGCGGGCTGGTGTCCACCACGTAACGGATGATTTCGGAGATGGCGAACATGCCGATCATCATGGCGATCATGCCAATGCCGCCCGACATTTCGGTGCTGCCAAAGGTAAAGCGCGGAAAACCTGCCGGGTTGCCCAGCCCCACACACGCCACCAACAAGCCCAGGAACAACATCATCAGTCCCTTGACCGGGGAGCCGGTGGAGATGAAGACCGCGCAAGTCAGGCCCAACAGCACCAACCAGAAGTATTCGAAGGAGCTGAAGTTCAGCGCAAAGTCGGCCAAGGCAGGCGCGGCCACGATCAGCACCACCGTGCCAAACAAGCCACCCACTGCCGAGAACACCAGGCCCGCGCCCAGCGCTTTCTCGGCCTGCCCCTTGCGGGTCATGGCAAAGGCTTCGTCGGTGTAAGCCGCCGATGCGGGTGTGCCCGGAATGCGCAGCAAGCAACCCGGTATGTCACCGGAAAAAATCGCCATGGCCGTGGCTGTGACCATGGCAGCCACCGCCGGAATGGGCGGCATGAAGAACGTCACGGGCACCAGCAACGCCGTGGCCATGGTGGCGGTCAGTCCCGGCACCGCCCCAACGAAAAGGCCATAAAAGGCGGCAAGCACCATCACCATCAAGGTGTAGGGCTCGAACACCATCGAAAAAGCTTGACCAACGGCTGTCCACATGGAACTCGACTCCTCAGACTGTCATCGTCGTTTGGGTGAAAAAGAGTGGGTCAATGCCCTTACCAGGCAATGGGCGTCAAGATGCCCCAGGGCAAAGGCACACGCAGCAATTTGTAAAAAGCAAAGTGAACCACCACAGTGGCCACCACCGCCCAAAAGACCGAACGGCCCCATGAGACTTGCAAGGATTTGAACAAGGTCAACAGCATCAAAAATGCGGTGATGAAAAATCCCAGCTCATCAGACAGCACAATGTAAAAGACCACCGAGCCCAGCAAGGCGACCAGCGCCTTGGTGTGCCGTGGCGAGCGCACCCAGTCTTCCCACTCAAACCAAGGCCCATTGGCACGGTTGCGCCAGCCTTGCCAGACCAGCAAGGCCCCACCCGCACACAAGCCCATCGCAATCAGACCAGGAAACAAAGCGGGCCCGACTGGCTGGCCTGGAATGTTGGGGTAACCGCGCACAGCCCAGAGCACCGCAGCGCCCAAGGCCATGAGCAAGACGCCCCAAAAAGCGTCGTTGATTTTCATGGGCTGGCTTACTTGACCAGGCCCACAGCCTTCATGGTCACGCCCATTTCGGCATCGGACTTGGCCATGAACTTAGCCATGTCATCCGGTCCGCCATAAATCACGCCCAAACCACGGCTGGTCATGAAGTCGTTGTACTCTTTGCTGGCCACAGCCTTGCGCACGGCTTCGGCCAACTTGGTTTGAATGGGCGCTGGTAAACCTTTGGGGGCCAGCACACCACGCCAAGCCGCCATGGTCCAGTTGCTGCCTGTGGCTGACTTCAGGGTGGGCACATTGGGGTACAGCGTCGATGGTTTGGCATCCATGATGGCCAGGCTCCTGACCTTGCCAGCATCGATCAGCGAACGCGCCTCGGGCAATGAGACGGGTGCCACTTCCACGCCCCCGGCCACCATGTCCTGCAGGCCCGGCGCTGCACCGTTGCTGGGCACCCAAGGCAATGCTGCGGGATCGATTTTCTGGTCCAGCAACAAGCCAGCAATGGCCAAATGCCAGATGCCGCCCTGACCCGTACCTGATGCTTTGAACTTGCCCGGGTTGGCCTTGATGGCGGCCAGCAAATCGTTCACATTCTTGTAGGGCGAATCTGCTCGCACCTGAATGCCTGCCGGATCGGCATTGACCAAACCAATGGGGGTGTAAGACGCACCTGTCAGCTGGGTGAGGCCCTGCCAATGCATCATGCCAATTTCAACTGTGGCCAGGCCAATGGTGTAACCATCAGCAGGTGCTGAAGCGATCGCAGCATGTCCCACCACACCGCTACCACCGGTGCGGTTAACCACTGTGACGGGTTGGCCGAGGTCTTTTTCCAGCAAGCTGGCCACAATGCGGGCCACGGCATCGGTACCACCGCCAGCACCCCATGGCACGATCATGGTGATCGGGCGGACGGGGTAATTCTGGGCGGATGCGGGCAAAGCAGCTGCCAAACAAGCCAAGCCAGCAACTGCACTGGCAACCAAAGTACGGCGTGAGCGATTGAACATGGGTGTCTCCTTTTGATTTGAACAGCCGGGCCCAAATGGGCCTGCTGCATCAAAATTTATACCCATCCGATGGTCATACCAATAGGGTCAACCATTTTCCAAGTAACTCTGGCGACTGCCTTTCACAAGCCTCGCCAGACACCCGAACTCAGTCCAGCTTGGCCCCCGCCTGGAACCATCGCCCGAAAATCGCACGGTCTTCTTCGGTCAGGCCCGTGGCATTGCCCATGGGCATTTGTTTGGTCACCACCACTTGATGGTAGATATTTTGGGCGTGTTGCTTGACCAGCTCGGGGCTGTCCAAGCGCACGTTCTTCATTTGCACCTGAGCACCGTGGCAGCTGATGCAGTGCTGACTCACCAGACTTTGCACCTGGCCAAAACTCACGGGCGCTGCTGGTGCAGCGGAGACTTGGGGCGCTGCGGGCTTCAAGGCGACGATCACACCCAAAATCATGACCACACCCACGGCCGCAAAGGGCCAGGGGTTGGCCGCGCGGCCCAAGTGGTAACCGTGGCGCTGCACAAAGAACTGGCGAATCAGGGCACCGGCCAACATCATCACAAACAGCAACACCCAGCGCTGCTCGTGTGTGTACAAGAAGCTGTAGTGGTTGCTCAGCATCGCAAAGATGACGGGCAGCGTGAAATAAGTGTTGTGCACACTGCGCTGCTTGCCGCGCTTGCCGTGAATGGCCAGGGCATTGGCGTCGTAGGTCTCACCGCTGGTCATCGCGGCCACGACTTTGCGTTGACCGGGAATGATCCAGAAGAACACATTGGCGCTCATGGCGGTGGCGATCATCGCGCCCACCAACAAGAAAGCGGCGCGACCGGCAAACAGCTCATTGGCCAGCCAGGAGCAAAACGCCACGACCACAATCATCAGGCCCGCCACGATCAGCTCGCCGTTTTTGCGGAAACCAAACACGCGGCAAATGATGTCGTACACCAACCAGAAAGCCACCAACATGCCGACCGCGGCCGATCCGGCCATTACGGGGGTCCAGTCCATCAGCGATTTGTCGATCAGGAAGGTGCCCGCGTTGTACAGGTACAGCACGGTGAAGAGCGCAAAGCCACTCAGCCAGGTGGAGTAACTTTCCCAATAAAACCAGTGCAACTTGGTGTGGATGACCTTGGGGGCGACCATGTACTTTTGGGGGTTGTAAAAACCGCCGCCGTGCACCGCCCACATGGCGCCGCCCACGCCTTTTTCGAGCAAGTCGGGCGAGTTGGGTTTTTGCAGGTTGTTGTCCAGAAAGACAAAGTAGAAGGAGGAGCCAATCCAGGCGATGGCGGTGATGACATGCACCCATCGCAGCAACAAATTGGCCCATTCCAGAAAATACGATTCCATGAAGGATTCTCCAACCTGCTCACCACCGCGGGCCCTGTGAGCGGGT
>JBIKHW010000127.1:0-8528 GCA_044361935.1 Limnohabitans sp.
TGATCGACATTTTCTCGGGCATGGTTTTCTTGTTTTTGCTGGTCGTGTAGAAGTGACCAGTGCCAGCTGTGGATTCCAGCTTGATTTTTTCGCGTCCGCCTTTGGTTGCCATGGTAGATGACTCCTAATATTCTGGGTTTAGGCTTGACCGCGTGCACGCAGGTCTGCGAGCACGGCATCGATGCCGTTTTTGTCGATCAGGCGCAGAGCGGCGCTGGAGACGCGCAGACGCACCCAACGGTTTTCTGTTTCAACCCAGAAACGACGGTATTGCAGGTTCGGCAGGAACCGGCGCTTGGTTTTGTTGTTGGCGTGGGAAACGTTGTTCCCGGTCATTGGGCCTTTGCCCGTTACGTCGCAAACGCGTGCCATGTGGACACTCCGATACTTTTTAAACAGCCGGTGCCGATGGGTCTCATGCAGATTTGCACGGGGCCTGGCGCTCCAGCCTCACCTCGCCAAGATGGGTGGCGGTATCCCAGATTGCTGGCTCCGTGACCCCGAATGAAAACCCGGGCAGTTCCAGCAAAGCCTTGAATTATAGCCAGAAAGTGGGGGCTTTTTTATGGAATGCCCTGAAGTCTGGGGAGTTTGGTCCTTGTTGGGTGGGCGCAGGGGGTGACTTCCGGGGTTCAGAGGCGCTTCGCTTTGCCACATCACCCCGGCAGGCACCCCCTGCGCCCATTCGCAATCCCTTGGCAGGAAAACTCAGGTCTGCAGGGCTTCAACCGTTGTGCTGTTCCAGAAAACGTTGCGCATCGAGTGCGGCCATGCAGCCTGTACCGGCACTGGTGATGGCTTGGCGGTACACATGGTCTTGCACATCGCCTGCAGCGAACACGCCGGGCACCGAAGTCTGGGTGGCAAAGCCCTTCAAGCCGCTTTGGGTCACGATGTAGCCGTTTTCCAGCGTCAGTTGACCCTGGAAAATGTCGGTGTTGGGGGCATGACCAATGGCGATGAAGCAGCCTTTGAGTTCGACATCGTGCAGGCTGCCGTCTTTGGTGCTTTTCAGGCGAATGCCGGTCACGCCGGAGGCGTCACCCAGCACTTCTTCCAGCGTCTGGAAGGTTTTCAGCTCGATCTTGCCGGCGGCCACTTTGTCCATGAGCTTGTCGACCAGGATGGGTTCGGCTTTGAACTTGTCGCGGCGGTGGACCAAATAGACCTTGCTGGCGATGTTGGACAGGTACAGGGCTTCTTCGACGGCGGTGTTGCCACCACCCACCACGCAGCACAGTTGGTCGCGGTAGAAAAAGCCGTCGCAGGTGGCGCAGCCGCTCACGCCGCGGCCCATGAAGGCGGTCTCAGAAGGCAGGCCCAGGTATTTGGCCGAAGCGCCCGTGGCGATGATCAAGCTGTCGCAGGTGTAGGTGCCGCTGTCGCCGATCAGGGTGAAGGGGCGCTGCTCGAGCTTCACGGTGTGGATGTGGTCAAACACGATTTGGGTGTTGAAGCGCTCGGCATGCTCCTGAAAGCGCTGCATCAGGTCCGGGCCTTGCACCCCGTGCACGTCGGCTGGCCAATTGTCCACTTCGGTGGTGGTCATCAGCTGGCCGCCTTGGGCCATGCCGGTGATCAAAAGAGGCTTGAGGTTGGCGCGGGCGGCGTACACGGCAGCGGTGTAACCGGCGGGGCCAGAGCCGAGGATCAGAACTTGGGCGTGTTGTGTGGGGGCAGACATAAAGAGGCTATCCGGTCATCAAGACAAAGGGGCATGAAAAATTTCAAACTGATGCATTGTAAGAAACCCCCAAACACAGCGGGCATCAAGGCTTTGCCGCGGGGCGGCCGCAGCTGTGAGTTTCTTGGGTTGCGGTGCTGCGCACCCGGCATGTGGGGGCGTAGCAGTGCGCCCGATCGGGCATTGATCGGGTAAGCTTGATACTTCATTTATGACTTACTCACTGAACACCTTGACCCGAGATGGCGCTGGCGCGGCCCCCGCCGCGCCTCAGAAGCTGTGGTCACGTTTTGCCCAGGAAATCCTCTTGCTGTTGGGGGCGGTGCTGCTCTTGTTTGTGACGGTGGCCCTGTGGAGCTACCACCCGCAAGATCCGGCATGGTCCACTTCGGGCAGCGGTCAGACTGTGCGCAATGGGGTGGGTCGCTGGGGCGCGTGGGTCTCGGATCTGGCTTATTTCCTGATGGGGTTTTCGGCATGGTGGTGCGTGGCGGCGGGTTTGCGGGTGTGGTTGGTGGCTTTGGCCCGTTGGTTGCGCGGCGCTGGCCCGAAAGATACATTGGATAAGCCCTTGTGGCAGCGCAGTTTGTGGGTGTTCTGGGGGGGGCTGGCGGTGTTGCTTTTGGCCAGTTGCGGCCTGGAGTGGACACGCCTTTACCGTCTTGAATCAGCCTTGCCCGGGCACAGCGGTGGGGTTTTGGGGTATCTGGTGGGCACGGCTGCCGTGCGCGGCTTGGGCTTCAATGGCTCGGCCCTGTTGTGCATTGTGCTGGCCTTGGTGGGCGTGGCCATGGTGTTCCGGTTTTCCTGGGGTCAGTTGGCTGAAAAAATCGGGGGTCGCCTCGACGCATTGATCCAGTCGCGGCATGAAAAGCGTGAGATCGAAGAAGACTTGGCTTTGGGTCAGCAGGCTTTGCGCGAACGCCAGCAGGCCCTGACGCCCCAGGCCATTGAGCCAGATTGGGACCTGGACCCACCCGTCCATGATTCGCCCGATGGGCAGCTGGATTTACCGCCGGTTCCGGTGACCAAGTCTGTCTCGCGCGTCATTGAGCCGCCCGTGATGGAGGTTCCGCGCAGCGACCGCGTGGTCAAGGAACGCCAGAAACCCCTGTTTAATGAGCTGCCCGACAGCAAGCTGCCGCAGGTGGATTTGCTCGACAGCC
This sequence comes from Limnohabitans sp., assembly GCA_044361935.1. Taxonomy (GTDB): domain Bacteria; phylum Pseudomonadota; class Gammaproteobacteria; order Burkholderiales; family Burkholderiaceae_C; genus Limnohabitans_A. The sequence goes on from JBIKHW010000127.1 coordinate 2,851, forward strand.
TGTCCATCCGTCAAGAAACGGTTTCGCACGAGACCCTGGAGATGACCAGCCGCCTGATCGAAAAAAAGCTCTCGGATTTTGGTGTCAAGGTGCGTGTGGTGGCCGCAGCCCCTGGCCCGGTGATTACCCGCTACGAGATCGAGCCGGACACAGGCGTCAAGGGCTCGCAGGTGGTGAACCTGGCCAAAGACTTGGCGCGTTCGCTCAGCTTGGTGTCCATCCGGGTGATCGAGACGATTCCGGGCAAGAATTTCATGGCGTTGGAGTTGCCCAACGCCAAGCGACAGTCGATCAAGCTCAGCGAAATTCTGGGCTCGAAGGTCTACCATGAGGCCAAGTCCATGCTGACCATGGGTCTGGGCAAGGACATCATCGGCAACCCGGTGGTGGCCGATCTGGCCAAGATGCCGCATGTGCTGGTGGCCGGTACCACCGGCTCGGGCAAGTCGGTCGGTATCAACGCCATGATCTTGTCGCTGCTGTACAAAGCCGAAGCGCGCGATGTGCGCCTTTTGATGATCGACCCCAAGATGCTGGAGATGTCGGTCTACGAAGGCATTCCTCACTTGCTGGCCCCGGTGGTGACCGACATGCGCCAAGCCGCAAACGGCCTGAACTGGTGCGTGACCGAGATGGAAAAACGCTATAAGCTGATGAGCAAGATGGGCGTGCGCAATCTGGCTGGGTACAACCAGAAAATCGACGAAGCCACAGCCCGCGAGGAGTTCATCTACAACCCCTTCAGCCTAACACCCGATGATCCGGAGCCGCTCAAGCGCCTGCCGCACATCGTGGTGGTGATCGACGAGTTGGCCGACCTGATGATGGTGGTGGGCAAAAAGATCGAAGAGTTGATTGCGCGTTTGGCCCAGAAGGCCCGCGCGGCAGGCATCCATTTGATTTTGGCCACGCAACGCCCCAGCGTGGACGTGATCACGGGCCTGATCAAGGCCAATATTCCGACCCGCATTGCCTTCCAGGTGTCCAGCAAAATTGACAGCCGCACCATCCTCGACCAGATGGGCGCCGAAGCTTTGCTGGGCATGGGCGACATGCTTTACATGCCCTCGGGCACAGGCTTTCCGATTCGGGTGCATGGCGCTTTTGTAAGTGACGATGAAGTGCACCGTGTGGTGAATTACCTCAAGAGCCAGGGCGATCCCGATTACATCGAAGGCGTGCTCGAAGGTGGCACTACGGACGACGATGGCGGCATGTTGGGCGAGGGCGACAACGGCGAGAAAGACCCGATGTACGACCAAGCCGTGGAGGTCGTCTTGAAGAACCGCAAGGCCAGCATTTCTCTGGTACAGCGCCACCTCAAGATTGGCTACAACCGCGCTGCCCGCTTGGTGGAAGACATGGAAAAAGCAGGCCTGGTCAGCGCCATGAGCGGCAGTGGTCAGCGTGAAATTTTGGTGCCCGCAAGGGCAGAGTGAACCGTATGACAAACAATGTAGGACAGCGCCGAGCGGTGCTCGGTTGGGGCGGCAGCTTGGTGTTGGTTGGGGCGGTGTGGGCTTTGAGTGGGCTCGCGCAGGCCGACAGCGTGGACTTGTTGGCCCAGTTCATGAAGCAGGCCCGCAGCGGACGGGCCGATTTCACCCAAGTGGTCACCTCGCCAAGTCGCCCGGGCCAGACCCCGCGTGCCAAAACATCGAGTGGCCGTTTCGAGTTTCAGCGGCCAGGCAAGTTTCGCTTTGACTACCGCAAGCCCTTTGTGCAAACCCTGGTGGCCGATGGTCAGACCTTGTGGCTGCACGATGTGGACCTTAACCAGGTCACGGCCCGTGCGCAGTCTCAGGTGCTGGGCTCGACCCCGGCCGCCTTGCTGACGGCCGCTTCGGATTTGCAGGCGCTCAAAGTCGATTTCAAGTTCAGTGCAGAGCCCGATCAGGGTGGCCTGCAGTGGGTGCGAGCCATGCCTTTGTCTCCCGATGGGCAAATTCGCGCGGTGATGGTGGGCTTGCGTGCTTCGGCTTCCGGCCCCGAGCTGGCCGTGCTCGATGTGCAGGACAGCCTTGGCCAGCGCTCCTTGCTGACTTTCACGGGCTTTGAAATCAACCCAACCTTGCCCGCCAGCACCTTTGTGTTCAAGGCCCCGGCGGGCGCGGACGTCATTCGGCCTTGATGCTCCTCGGGTGCCGATGAAAGCCGTCAGTCCGTCACCCCATGCCCCTTTGGCCGAGCGCCTGCGCCCGCGCCTGTTGGGTGAGGTGATTGGCCAGCAGCATTTGTTGGGCGAGGGCATGGCACTGCGCCTGGCCTTCGAGTCGGGCCAGCCTCACAGCTGCATCTTGTGGGGGCCGCCGGGCGTGGGCAAAACCACCATCGCCCGCTTGATGGCCGACGCGTTTGACGCGCAGTTTTTGAGCATCAGCGCGGTGCTGGGCGGCGTCAAGGACATCCGCGAAGCTGTTGAAAAAGCCGAAGCCGCCCGCACCGGCTTGCACCCGCAGCGCACCATCATGTTTGTGGACGAGGTGCACCGCTTCAACAAAAGCCAGCAAGACGCGTTTTTGCCGCATGTGGAAAGCGGCTTGTTCACCTTCATCGGGGCCACCACCGAAAACCCCTCTTTTGAGGTCAATTCGGCTTTGTTGTCCCGGGCGGCGGTCTATGTGCTGCAGCCCCTGGCTGAGGAAGACCTGCAAAGCATCGTGCTTCGGGCGCAGGCCATTGATGCCATCCCCGCCATCGAGCCGGAGGCGCTGACCCGTTTGCTGGCCTATGCCGATGGCGATGCGCGGCGCTTGCTCAACACGCTGGAAACCCTGGCCATGGCGGCCAAACAAGAAAGCATCGACCCGGTCACCGACACCTGGTTGATGCGCGTGTTGGGCGAGCGCATGCGCCGCTACGACAAAGGCGGCGAGCAGTTCTACGACACCATCAGCGCCCTGCACAAATCGGTGCGCGGCTCGGACCCCGATGCCGCCCTGTATTGGTTCGTGCGCATGCTCGACGGAGGAGCTGACCCACGTTACATGGCCAGGCGTTTGATCCGCATGGCCAGCGAAGACATTGGTTTGGCTGACCCGCGCGCGCTGCGAATGGCGCTGGACGCGGCCGAGGTGTACGAGCGCCTGGGCAGCCCCGAGGGCGAGTTGACGCTGGCGCAGTGCGTGATTTATTTGGCTGTCGCCCCCAAATCCAATGCCGCCTACAAAGCCTTCAACCAGGCCAAGGCCTGGGTCAAAAAAGACGGCACCCGCCCGGTGCCCATGCATTTGCGCAATGCCCCCACCCAACTCATGAAACAGCTGGACTATGGCAAGGGTTATCGCTATGCGCACGACGAGGAAGACGGCTTTGCTGCAGGCGAGCATTACCTGCCCGATGGCATGCCTGAGCCCGGCTTTTACAAACCGGTTCGCAGGGGTTTAGAAATCAAAATTGCCGATAAATTGGAAGAACTGCGAAAGAAAAATTCGGCCACAGGGTAATTCCTGACCGAATTGAATACTGGCGCGATACTTTCTTTCACTACAATCCCGCCACCCCGCCCGGTGTCGAATGAAACTGGCGGGGTTTTTTGCAAGTGGTCAGGCTCGCCCACAAGGTGCTGCCCGATTCGACAACAACAACCGAAGCTAAGACCCGCTAAGCGCAGGTCAAAACACGGAGAAATCAATGGACGTTTTTTTCCAGCAGGTCATCAACGGCCTGGTCATGGGCAGCATGTACGCCTTGGTGGCCTTGGGCTACACCATGGTGTACGGCATCATCAATCTGATCAACTTTGCGCACGGTGAAGTGCTGATGGTGGGCGCTCTGACGAGCTGGTCGGCCATCGGGATGATGCAAGACGCCATGCCCGGCTCGCCGGGCTGGGTCATTTTGATTTTGGCCACATTGATTGCTTGCGTTGTTGCTGCGGTGCTCAACTTCACCATTGAAAAGGTCGCCTATCGGCCTTTGCGCAACAGCCCCAAACTGGCCCCCCTGATCACAGCGATTGGTATGAGTATTTTGCTCCAGACCCTGGCCATGATCATCTGGAAGCCCAACTACAAGGCTTACCCCACATTGCTCTCTAGCACCCCAATCAACATGGGGGGTGTGGTGATCACACCCACCCAAATCATGATTTTGGGCGTCACGGCTGTGTCTTTGGCCGTCTTGATGTGGCTGGTCAACTACACCCGCCTGGGCCGCGCCATGCGGGCCACATCAGAGAATCCGCGTGTGGCCGCCTTGATGGGCGTCAAGCCCGACATGGTGATTTCGGCCACGTTCGTGATTGGCGCCATTTTGGCGGCGATTGCGGGCGTCATGTACGCATCCAACTACGGTACAGCCCAACACGCCATGGGCTTTTTGCCTGGCCTCAAAGCCTTCACCGCTGCGGTGTTTGGCGGCATTGGGAACCTGGCAGGAGCCGTCATTGGTGGCATTTTGCTGGGCCTGATTGAGGCCATTGGCTCGGGCTACATCGGTTACCTGACAGGGGGGGTTTTGGGCAGCCATTACACCGACATTTTTGCGTTCATCGTCTTGATCATAGTGTTGACCCTGCGCCCCTCGGGCATCATGGGTGAACGGGTGGCCGATCGCGCTTGATGGAGGTGAACATGAAAAACAACAAGACACTCCAATACATCCTGATAGGTGTGGGCCTGCTGATACTGCCGCTGGTGCTGCAGATGTTTGGCAATGCATGGGTGCGCATCGCCGACATGGCCTTGCTCTACATCCTGTTGGCCATTGGACTGAACATTGTGGTGGGCTACGCGGGTCTGCTGGACCTGGGGTATGTGGCCTTTTTTGCGGTGGGGGCCTATATGTACGGCCTGCTTTCGTCGCCGCACTTGATCAATACTTTCACCACCTTGGCGGGCATGTTCCCGGAGGGCATGCACATGCCGATCTGGATGATTGTGCCCTTGGCTGCTGCCTTGGCGGGTTTGTTTGGCATGCTCCTAGGAGCCCCCACACTCAAGCTCCGCGGTGACTACTTGGCCATCGTGACCTTGGGCTTTGGTGAAATCATCCGTGTGTTCATGAACAACCTGGACCACCCGGTCAACATCACCAACGGACCCAAGGGGCTGTCGCAGATCGATCCGATTTCGATCTTTGGCGTCAATCTGGGTCAAAAGCTGATGATTGGCGATTTTGAAATCGCCTCGGTCTCGCTGTACTACTACCTGTTCCTTAGCCTGGTGTTGGTGACGATTTTGATTTCCCACCGCCTGGAGGTCTCGCGCATTGGCCGCGCCTGGATGGCGATCCGTGAAGACGAAATCGCCGCCAAGGCCATGGGCCTGAACACCCGCAACCTCAAGTTGCTGGCGTTTGGCATGGGCGCTACTTTTGGTGGTGTTTCTGGCGCGATGTTTGCAGGTTTCCAGGGTTTCATCTCGCCCGAGTCCTTCAGCCTGATGGAGTCGGTGATGATCGTGGCCATGGTGGTGTTGGGCGGCCTGGGCTATTTGCCCGGTGTGATCTTGGGGGCCATTTTGTTGTCGGCTTTGCCCGAGGTGCTGCGTTATGTCGCTGGGCCTTTGCAGGAGATGACCGGCGGCCGTTTGGACGCTGCCATCTTGCGACAGTTGTTGGTGGCCTTGGCCATGATCGTGATCATGTTGATGCGGCCTCGCGGGCTGTGGCCTTCGCCTGAGCATGGCAAATCGCTCACGACGAAATGAAGGAGCAGACCATGAATCCAACAGCCA
>JBIKHW010000128.1:0-8501 GCA_044361935.1 Limnohabitans sp.
CATCCCGGCCTTGAGCCGGGATCCAGTTCGCACCACAGCCTTTTGCAAAGACCGGTGGTGTGCACTGGATCCCGGGTCTTCGCCCGGGATGACAAAAGTTTCATGGATGTTTCAACTCCATCGGACCGGATCACTATTGATTGCATCGGCAGCAAAACGTCTAACTTGATAGTTCGCGGCACGGTTACAAAGGCACGCCAAAGGCAAGGGCGCTGGCCCGCAAGAGATTCAGTACAGGCGCGCCAGCGGTTCAGCTGCCGGTAAAGACCGGCGCTCTGCGCTGGGCAAAGGCGGCACGGCCCTCGGCAAAGTCGGCACTTTGGCTGGTGCGCAACTCGCGCTCGCGCATGCGGGCCACGTCGCCCAGTCCCGCTTCGATTTCTCGGATCGATTGCTTGGTGTCTTGCACCGCCACGGGGGCCAGCGCCAGCAGGTCGCGCACCAACGCTTGCTGGGTAGCGGCCCAGTCCTCGGGGCCTACAAGCGCCTCAAACAGGCCCAGGGCCTCCAGTTGCCGGTCGGTGAAAGGCCGAGCCGTCAAAAACGCCCGTTTGGTGGCAGCCAGGCCAAAACGGCTGACATAGCGCTGCAAGCCGCTCGGGTAGTAATGCAGGCCCAGCGCTGTGGCCGGCATGCGCCACTCGATGCCCAACAGGCCGATGCGCAGGTCGCAAGCCAGTACCACGTCGGTCGCCCCGCCATAAACACTGCCATTCAAGGCGCACACTGTGACCGGTCGCATCGCGGCCAGGGCATCCGGAATCTCTTCAAAAAAAGTCGAACCATGCCCAGGCTCGTCAAAACCGCCAATGTCATACCCCGCGCAAAACACCGGCCTGGGCTGGCCACTCGTGTTGGCGGTTAACACCAACACACGCACTTCGGGGTCACGGTTGACGGCGTCAAAGTGGGCCAACAAGGCCTTGAGGTCGGCATTTTCCAGGCGGTTGCGCTGGGCAGGACGGTTCAAGGTGATGGTGGCCACACCGCCTTCGATCTGAAGGGCAGGGACAGAGGGTAAAGCTGGCAATTCAGTCATACGTCAAGATAATTTTTGGGGAATAGCGCCGTACCAGCCGCGCAAATCCGGCGACTCGGGTTCATTCAAAAAAATCAATGACCCCAACCATACACCGCCAACGTCGTCTCACCGGCTTGCAGGCGCTGGCAGATGTCGGCTTCTTCCTGTTCGCGGCGCACCCCAGCGGCCACCACTTCAGCCACTTTGTCCTGCGGAATCACCACCACGCCATCGCCGTCTCCCACCACCAGATCACCTGCATGCACGGTGATGTCTCCGATCATGACCGGGTGGTTGATCCATCCGGTGGCACCAAAGTCCTTGCCTGTTCCGCGAATGCACAGGCCGCGCGAGAACACCGGAAAGCCCATCTCGGCAATCAAGGCACCATCGCGCACGCAGGCATCAATCACCAGCCCGGCCAGGCCGCGTGTCTGCGCCATGGTGCACATGATCTCGCCCCAATAACCGTGCTCATAAGCGCCGTTGGCAAACACCACCATCACATCGCCGGGCTGCGAGATGGCCAGAGCCCGGTGCAACCAAAGGTTGTCCCCACCGGGCGAATGCACGGTGAGTGCCTGACCGCAGGTCTTAAAAACGCTGGAGACCGGCTTGATGGCCGAGGGCAGCGCCCCGATTTTTTTGCCCGCTTCGTGCAAAGTGGCCGTAGGCAAAGTGCGCGCCTGCGCGATCAGCTCGACGCTCAGGCGCGGCACATCGGTGCGTGTGGTCAGGGCAGGGTTGACTTGGTTCATTTCTCGCTCCGAGTTTGCAGCTGGTGATATTTGAATTGCTTGCGCGCTTCATCCAAGCGCATGCCGCTGCGCGCCGCCGCACGGATCTGGTTTTCTGCGGCCTCGATCTCTTCGGCCACCTTGAGCACTTCGTCTTCGTGCTCCTTGGGGATCACCACCACGCCATCGGTGTCTCCCTTGAGGATGTCGCCGGGGGCCACACGCGCCTCACCGATGTTGACCGGAATGCCGGTGGCTTCGACCTGCACGCGGTCCTTGCCGGTGCGCATCCAGCTGTCTTTGGAAAAAATCGGGTAGCCCAGCGACAGGCACAGGTGCGTGTCGCGGTTGATGCCGTTGATCACGGTGCCTGCGATGCCCCGGCGGTGTGCAATCTCGGTCAGGATGTCACCCCACACGGTGCAGTCGTCGCGGCCGTTGTTGTCGAGCACGATCACGCTGCCCGGGGCCACATCGTCGATGTAGTCGCCCACCGTGCCGCAAGGCTTGCCAGCCGGGCCGTATTTGAGGGTCCAGGCGCGTCCGGCCATGCGAAAGTCGGTGTCACGCGGCTTGATCTTGTAGCACTGGCCGATGATGCCCAACTTGTCGAGTGCGTCCGACAAGGTGGCGGTGTCAAGTTTCGCAGCGCGGTCGACGTTGTTGTCTTGTGTCGTCATGGTTCAGTTCTCCAGCATGTGTTCGTAATTGCCCCCCATGACCTCGCCCATGGGGGTGCCCGCCAAAATCGCCTTGGCCATGGCCGCTTCCTTGGCCACGATCATCTCGGCGGCTTGCAGCACGCGTTCGATGTGCTCTGGCGAGATGAAAATCACCGCGCTGCGGTCGGCCAACACGTAGTCGCCGGGGTTGACCACAACATGACCGCCGACAGCCCCACCGATGGTCACTGGCACCTGCGTGCCCAGCTCCACCACCCGGGTGCGGGCGGTGCGTGAAGTCAGGCTGCGGCTGTAAATCGGGAATTCGTAGGCAATGGCTTCGTCCACATCGCGCAGCGGGCCGTCGGCTACCACACCGGCCACGCCGCGTACCTTGGCCCCCAGCGTGAGCAGTCCGCCCCAGCAACCGGCTTCCACACCCGAGCGCTGCTCGACCACGATCACGTTGTCGGCACCCGATTGCTCGATGGCGGTGCAACCCAAGTGTTTGGGCGGGCCGGGCGGCGGGGTGCCGGGGCCGACTTTCATGGTCACAGCGCGGCCCGCAATGCGGCTGGCGCCACCGGGGGCGCTGCTGCGATGGGGCAGGCCAGTCACCACACCACTCAGTTGCAGTTTGTCGAGGGCGTCAGAGACGGCGCACACATCGAGGCGGCGCAGGCGTTGAACTTGGGGATCGGTCATGTCAGCAGCTTCCTGATCGGGTTTTTAAAAAAGGGTTGTCCAGGCGGCAAAGGCCAGGCCCGTGCCAGTCAGGGCAGGGCTGCGGTAGCCGGGCACGTACTCAACCCATTCCAGATCGAGCTCTTTGGCCATCTCGCCCACCACCAACCAGTTGCGAATTTCGGAGCTGCCCGCTTGCAGACGCAGCGGGTCAAATGCCGCCAGCGCGGCGCTGTCCTTGTGGCGGATGGCACTCAGCACCTGCTGGTCGAGTTCTTCGTCCACCACAAAGTGGCTCAGCCCCCCGGAGGCGATGACGCCCACCCGCAGGTCTTGCGGCCACAACCCGATCAGCTCGCGCAAGGCTTTGCCCAAAGCCACACAACGGCGCGGGGTGGGCTGGTTGGGCGGATCAAAGGTGTTCAGGATGACCGGGATCACGGGCAGCTCGTGCCCCTTGAGCAGGCGGCGGTGGATGAACTGGAAGGCGTGGCCTTCGGACTGCCCTGGCTCCAGGCCATCCATGGCTGCGATGTCAAAGTCGCGGTCGCACAGTTGGCGGATCAGCCACTCGGCCAGGTCGCTTTGCACCGGGTATTCGCGGTCCTGCTCGGGCTCGTGCCGCCACATGCGGGCGGCCTTGGGCCAAGGGTCATTCGGTGCAGCCGGCTCACGCGCTGTGTTGCGGATGGTGGGGCCATAAAAAATGGCCATGGCAGGGTTGTTGCTGGTGCGAAACAGCTCGGTCTGGTCATCGCCCACGATCAACAGCACATCGAGTTTGGCAGCCACGATGCGATCGTGCAGCGCGTCCATGGCGGCTTGGCTGGCGTCAAAGCGCTCGCTCATTTTTTCGGGCGTGACCATGGCCTCGGTGCCGGGTGGCATGGCGGCCAGCAGCGTGTCGTAGTCGGTCTTGCGCCCTTGCTTGTCGTAGTAATGGGCATTCTTGGTGTCGATCACCCGAAAGCCGTGTTGCCAGTCTTCACGCTGCGACACGAGCATGATGCTGTGCGAGGAGCCAAATGCGGCGACGAGTTTTGCCATGTTGTGGTCTTTCTTGTGGTCTGGATGCGGCCAGTGTCAGACGACAAATTGCTGGCGCAATTGTGCAATCTGCGCTGGGCTGTAGCCCAGCCCGGTCAGGATCGCGTCGGTCTGGTCGCCCTGATGGGGCGCGGCCTTCATCACGCCTTCGTCACGCGGGTGGCCCGAGAACTGCATCGGCAAGCCGACCACCTGGATGTCGCCCAGCTCCGGGTGGTGCAGGGAGCGCGCCATGCCCAGGTGTTTGACTTGCGGGTCGTCAAACATCTTGTCGATGCTGTAGATCGGGCCGCAGGGCACACCGGCTTTGAGCAGAATCTCGGTCCATTCGGCGGTGGTGCGGGTTTTGAAGGCCGCGCCAATGGCCGCGTTCACACGCGCACGGTTTTTCACCCGCTCGGGGTCCGAGCCAAAGCCCGGCTCGTCAATCAGCTGCGGCACCTCAAGTGCCACACACAAGCGCTTCCACATGCTTTGGCCAATGGCCGCCAGATTCAGGTAACTGTCGCTGGTTTCAAACACGCCGGTGGGCACCGTCAGCGGGTGCTCATTGCCGGTGGTCTGCGGCACTTTGTGGTCGATCAGCCATTGCGCGGCCTGGAAGTCGAGCATGGCAATTTGCGATTCGAGCAGCGAGGTGTGGACCCACTGGCCTTCTCCCGTAACCTCGCGCTCCAGCAGTGCGGCCATGATCGCCTGCGCGCAAAAATGCCCAGAGCACAGATCGGCAATCGGGATGCCCACACGCATCGGGCCTTCGCCGGGTTTGCCGGTCACGCTCATCAGGCCGCCCATGCCCTGGGCAATCGAGTCAAAGCCCGGCCAGTTGGCATACGGCCCATCTTGCCCAAAGCCCGAGATGCTGGCGTAGACCAGGCGCGGGTTGATGCGGCGCAGTTCTTCGGGGCCAATGCCCAGCCGGTACTTCACATCGGGGCGGTAGTTCTCAATGAACACATCGGCCTGCCTCACCAACTGCTCCAGGATGGCCTTGCCTTCAGGCTCTTTCATGTTGAGCGTGAGGCTTTCCTTGTTGCGGTGCAGGTTTTCGTAGTCGGCTCTGTTGTGGTCTCGGCTGCCGATCATGTCGTCACCGCCGGGCGCACCGGGCGGGATTTCGAGCTTGATCACGCGAGCGCCCAGATCGGCAAAGGTGCGTATGGCCGTGGGTCCGGCACGCACACGTGTGGCGTCCAGGATCGTGAAGCGGGACAGCGGGCCTTGGCGTTCAGTGCTCATGGTGCGCCCTTCAGACTGGTGTGAACATGGGCACGGCATGTCCGCCTTCGCTGGGCGTGAACACCACACGCACCTTCTGACCGATCCGCACCTGCGCCGGATCGCAGTCCACCAGATTGCTCATCACGGTCACGCCTTCGCCCAGCGTGACATAGGCCATGGTGTAGGCCGCATCGCCCTGACCCATGGTGCTGAACGAATACACCACACCGGTGCCCGGCGAGTCCTGCCAAACGGTGTCGGCACTCAGGCAAAACGGGCAGATGTCACGCGGGTAGTGGTGGACCTGGCCGCAGCTGTTGCATTTTTTGACGAGGTAGCGGCCTTCGTCGGCGGCTTGCCAAAAAGGCAAGGACTCGGGCAGCACGCGGGGGGCTGGAATTTTTCTCATGGTCAAACCCTTTCCATTATCAAGGTGCCCGCCGTGTGGCGTGAAGCGAGTGCGCCGCCAATGCCATTGGCCAGCGCCCAGGTGCAGTTGGGCACCTGCACGGCAGGGTGGGCTTCGCCGCGCAGCTGGCGCACGGCCTCGATGACCTTGGTCACGCCGCCCCGGTTGGCCGGGTGGTTGTTGCACAGGCCGCCGCCGTCGGTGTTGAAGGGCAGTTTGCCCACGCCCGAGATCAGGTTGCCGTCCATCACGAACTTGCCACCCTCGCCTTTTTTGCAAAAGCCCAGGTCTTCCAGCTGCATCAGCACAGTGATGGTGAAGCTGTCATACAGCGAGGCGTACTGGATGTCGGCCGGGGCGATGCCCGCCTCGGCAAAGGCCCTCGGCCCCGAAAAGGCCGCCGCCGAATACGTCAGGTCAATCTGGCCGCCCATGCCGTGTTTGGGCGCTTCGCCGGTGCCGCGCACAATGACCATCGGACGGCCGTTTTTGCGCGAGAGTTCCCGCGCAATTTCGGGGCGGGCCACGATCAGGGCACCGCCACCATCGCTCATCACGCAGCAGTCCAGCCGGTGCAGCGGGTCGCTCACCATGGGTGAGTTGACCACGTCCTGCACTGTGACCACATCGCGCAGCATGGCCAGCGGGTTGTGCTGGGCGTGGTGCGATGCGGCCACCTTGATCCAGGCCAGCTGCTCGCTGGTGGTGCCAAATTCGTGCATGTGGCGTTTGGCCACCAGCGCATACAGGTTTTGCGTGACCGGGCCATAAGGCAGCTCAAAGGCCAGCTCGGGTGCGTCGGGGTCTGGCGGCTTCAGGGCCAGCGGGGCGCGGCCACCTTTGCCGTCTTTGCCTGCTGCTTGCGCGGCGGCTTGTGCAGCGGCCATTTGGGCGCGGGGGCGACCGGCCAGCGTGATCAGCGCCACATTGCAGCGCCCGGCCGCAATGGCGGCTGCCGCATGCGCCACATGCAAGATGGGGGCCGATCCGCCGCACTCGGTCGAATCGACATGGCGCAGCTTCAGCCCCAGGTATTCGGCCATGGTGGTGGTGCCCAGTCCCGGCGCGTCTCCGGCACAAAAGTAGCCGTCGATGTCGCTCTTGCTCAGGCCCGCGTCTTCGAGCGCGCCTTTGGCCACATCGGCGTGCAGGCGCACCACCGACAGGTTATCGGCCTTGCGGGTCGGGTGCTCGTAGGCACCCACGATACAGGCGGTTCCGTTCAGACTCATGGGAAAATTTCTTTCTCGGTGTTCAGTGAGTTTCAGTTCAGGTGTCGGTTCAGGTGTCAGTTCAAATCAATGGCCACCGACTTGAGCTCGGTGTAGGCCTCAACGCCCTCTCGCCCGTTTTCGCGGCCCCAGCCCGATTGCTTGTAGCCGCCAAAGGGCATGGCAAAGTCCAGCGCTGCGGCCGCATTGACGCGCACGTTGCCCGCATGCAGACGGCGCACCATCTGGTGAGCGATGCGCAGGTCACGCGTCCAGATGCTGGCTGACAGGCCGTATTCGGTGTCGTTGCCGCGTGCGGCCAGTTGTTCCAGGCTGTCGTCGTCAAACAACTGAGTGGACAGCACGGGGCCAAAAATTTCTTCGCGCACGACTTTCATGTCGGGGCGTGTGTTGACCAACACGGTGGGCTGGATGAAAAAGCCTTCGCCCTGCACCGCCTGCCCACCGGCCACCACTTCGGCTCCTTCGGCGCGGCCACTGTCGATGTAGCCCATCACGCGTTCACGCTGGCGGGCCGAGATGACCGGGCCGATCTCGGCCTCGGGCGACAAGCCCGGGGCCACACGCAAGGCGCGGGCGCGTTGCACGATGCCCTCGATCACACGGTCGGCCACACTGCGGTGTACAAACAGGCGCGAACCAGCCGCGCAAACCTGACCCGTGTTGCCAAAAATGCCGCGTGCGGCGGCGTCCATGGCACGGTCAAGATCGGCGTCGGGGAAAATGAACACGGGCGATTTGCCACCCAGCTCCAGCGCCACGCGCTTGAGGTTGCCTGCGGCCAACGCCAGGATGGCTTTGCCCACCACGGTGGATCCAGTGAAAGAAATTTTGTCCACGCCGGGATGGTCCACGATGGCCTGCCCGGCTTCGTGGCCCAGCCCGGTGACGATGTTGACCACACCGGGAGGAAAGCCGATGGCTTGAATCAGCTCGCCCAGACGCAAGGCGGTCAGCGGGGTGAGTTCGGCGGGCTTGAGCACTACGGTGCAACCGGCGGCCAGTGCAGGCGAGATTTTGCTCACCGCCATGGCCAGCGGCACGTTCCACGGCACGATCAGGCCCACCACGCCCACCGGCTCGCGCAGGGTGTAGGCATGCCAGTCACCGGGCAGCGACACGTTGCGGGTTTCACCGTTGAGCTTGGTGGCCCAGCCCGCGTTGTAGCGCAGGCATTCAGCGGCCATGCCGATGTCAAAGGCCCGCGCCATTTTGAGCGGCTTGCCGGTGTTGAGGGTTTCGAGCAAGGCCAGCTCGTCGCCGTTTTGCTCCACAGCGTCGGCCAGCTTGAGCAGCAGACGGGTGCGCTCGGCCGGGCGCATGCGCGACCAAGGGCCGGATTCGAAAGCGCGGCGGGCTGCCTGCACGGCCAGGTCCACCTCGTGGGCACCGCCCAAGCTTTCCTGCACCAGCACCTGGCCGTTGGACGGGTTGATCACGTCCATGCAGGCACCGCTTTGGCTGCTCACCCATTGCCCGTTGATCAGC
>JBIKHW010000129.1:0-8488 GCA_044361935.1 Limnohabitans sp.
CTTCCACGGGTTTGGCCACCTTGTGCAGGCGAGGGTCTGGATAGCAAAGGATGGGTAACAGGGCCATGGTTCAAAAGCTCGAATGGAAAAAGCTCAAATGCAATGAAGGTATTTTCGGTCATTTCGTCCCGGGGCCGCGAAGCATCAAGCCGAGAGACCGTATTGCACGAAACGGATCATGAAACGCGCCAGCGCCAGACCGTCGTGGGGCTCGCCCAAACTGCAGATGCTTTGCTCATACAGCGGCTCACCCAGCATGCCTTTTCGCTTGTTAAGCAAAAAGGCCGACACCTCGGGTGTGAACTCCGGGTGGGGCTGGATGCAAAACACCTGGTCACCCAGCGCATAGGCCGCCACCGGGCAATCGGGCTGCGTGGCCAGCAAAGTGGCCCCTTGCGGCAAAGCCAGCACCTGGTCCTGATGACTGGCCAGCAAGGCCATTTGGGGCGCTTGCCCGGGTGCCAGCCCCAGGTGTTCGGGCGCGCCCAGCCAGGCGTAGGCCTGCCGCCCGACCCGCCATCCCCGGGGTGCCCGCTGCACAGGTGCGCCCAGACAATGCGCGATCAGCTGGTGGCCAAAACATACGCCCAGCAACTTGTGCTGGTCCCGCAGCAAACGTGTCACCCGCTCACGCAAGGCCACCACCCAAGGCTCGTCCGAAAAAGAATCGGCGCGGCTGCCGGTCAGGAGCACAGCGTCATAGGCCTCAAAACTGGCCGGGTAGTGCCCGTGCCGCGCACTGAAGGTGTCGATGCGGCCCTCGTAGCCTGCTTGCGCAAACAACTGCTCAAACATCGCCGCCACCCGCGTGTAACGCTGCACCAAGGGTGGGTCCAGGTCGTCGTTTTCGAGGATGCACAGGCGCATGTGCGCGGTGGGGGATGGTGTGAGGCTCTGCATGGCGTGATTTTATGGACTTGGCGCAAGCCGGGCTTTGAAACACAATGCTAAGCACAACATGCATACGACAGCCCATCAGGCTGCACAGGGAGACAACATGGTCAACACCCCCGAAGAACTGGGCGCGTGGTTGCGGCTGGTGCTCACGCCTGGCGTGGGCCCCGAGAGTGCCAGGCGGCTGCTCGCCGCATTTGGCGAGCCCCAAGCCATTTTTGCGCAAACCGAGACCGCCTTGAGTCAGGTGGTCAACGCCAAACAGGCGCAGGCGCTGCGCCTCATGCCCGATGGCTGCACCGACCTCACCCAAGACACCCTGGACTGGCTGCAGGCCGCCAACGGACCGGGCCGCTGCGTGGTCACCCTGGGCGATACCGACTACCCCGCCCCCTTGCTCGATATTCCCGACCCACCGCTGATGCTCTATGCCCTGGGCCAGACGGCTCAGTTGGCCACGCTGCGGGCGCAGCAAGCGCTGGCCATGGTGGGCAGCCGCAACCCCACGCCCCAAGGGGCTGAGAACGCCCGAGCCTTTGCCTGCAGCCTGGTCGCCAGTGGGCTGACCGTGGTCTCGGGCCTGGCGCTGGGGGTGGACGGTGCGGCCCATGAAGGTGCACTGCAGGGCGCAACAAAAGGACAACTGGCCACCATCGCCGTGGTGGGCACCGGGCTGGACCGGGTGTACCCGCGCCAACACCGCGACTTGGCGCACCGCATCGCACAAAACGGATTGATCCTGAGCGAATACCCGCTGGGCACACCGCCGCTGTCGCCCAACTTCCCGCGCCGTAACCGCCTGATCTCCGGCCTGTCGCAGGCCACCCTGGTGGTCGAAGCGGCCTTGCAATCGGGCTCACTCATCACCGCCAAACAAGCCCTGGAGCAAGGCCGCGACGTGATGGCCATCCCCGGCTCCATCCACTCGACTCAAGCCAAAGGCTGCCACGCGCTCATCAAACAGGGGGCCAAGCTGGTGGAGTCGGCGCAAGATGTGCTCGAAGAATTGAGTCTGCCCACGCCTGGCGCGCAACAGGCGCTGGACTTGCCAGCGCCACCGCAAGAAGATGCGCCGACAGGCCACGATACCGAACGCGCCCTGCTGCGTGCCATGGGCCACGACCCGGTCGGGCTGGACGCCCTGCAAGCGCGCTGCGGCTGGCCCACGGCGCAACTGCAGGCGCAGCTGTTGGAGTTGGAGTTGATGGGCCAGGTCGGCCGGCTGCCCGGCGGGCTGTTTCAGCGCTTGGGATCGGCTTGACGGTCAAAACGACACATCTCAACCATCCAGCATTCAGCCCGCAGACCCCAGCGCCAAACCCGCGTGCTCGCGCAGCGGATGGAAGTGGATTTTGGGAAAGCGCTCTTGCGCCAGCCGCACGTCGTAGGGGCTGGTGCACAAGTAGGCCAGCGTGCCTGCCGCGTCCAGCGACATGCGCTGCGGGTACGCGTTGGTGAATTCGCGCAGCTCGGCAGGGGTGTCGGCGGTGATCCAGCGGGCGCCGGTGTACTGGCAGCCTTCTAATCGCACGTCGCAGTCGTATTCGGCTTTGAGGCGGTGCTGTACCACTTCAAACTGCAGCTGACCCACAGCGCCCAAGAGCATGGGGCCGCCGATTTCGGGTTTGAAGACTTGAATCGCGCCTTCTTCGCCCAACTGGTCGAGGCCGGTTTGCAGTTGTTTGGTGCGCAGGGGGTTCTTCAGGATCACGGTCATGAAGAGTTCGGGTGCAAAAAACGGCAAGCCCGTGAATTGCAAATTCGCCCCGTCGGTGATGGTGTCGCCCAGCTGCACGCCGCCGTGGGTGGTGAAGCCAATGATGTCGCCCGCGTAGGCTTCGTCGACCGCTTCACGCCGTTGCGAGAGGAAGGTGACCACGCTGGTCGGGCGCAGCTCTTTCGCGGTGCGCTGAACCTTGAGCTTCATACCCGGTGTGTATTTGCCAGACGCCATGCGCACGAACGCAATGCGGTCACGGTGGTTGGCGTCCATATTGGCTTGCACCTTGAAGACCACGCCCGAAAACGCGCTGTCTTCGGGCTGGATTTCTTTGACCACAGGCTGCTTGTTGACCAGCAGGTTGCTGGTGCGGGGCTTGGGTGCGGGGGCCAGGTCCACCAGGGCGTCCAGCACTTCCATCACACCGAAGTTGTTCACGCCGGAGCCAAAGAACACCGGCGTTTGCTTGCCCGCCAAAAATGCTGCTTCGTCAAAAGCGGGCGATGCGCCGGTGGCCAGCTCCATGCTGTCCATGGCGGTTTGCCATTCCAGGCCAAAGCGCTCGGCCAGTTGGGCTTGCTCTGTCAGGGGAATGGTTTCGAAGTCTTGCGGCAGGCGTTCGCTACCTGAGTCAAACACCGTCATGGCTTTTGTGCGCAGGTTGATGATGCCGCCGAAGCTTTTGCCTTGGCCCACAGGCCAGGTCATGGGCACGCAGGGCATGCCCAGCTCGCGCTCAACCTCATCAAGAATATCGAGTGGGTCGCGCACTTCGCGGTCCATCTTGTTGACGAAGGTGATGATGGGCGTGTCGCGCTGACGGCACACCTCGATCAGGCGGCGGGTCTGGGCTTCCACACCGTTGGCCGCGTCAATCACCATCAGGGCCGAGTCCACAGCGGTGAGCACGCGGTAGGTGTCCTCGCTGAAGTCTTTGTGGCCGGGCGTGTCGAGCAGGTTGATGACGTGCTCGCGGTAGAGCATCTGCATGACGGACGAGGCCACCGAGATGCCCCGCTGCTTTTCGATTTCCATCCAGTCGGACGTGGCGTGGCGCGAGGCCTTGCGGGCCTTGACCGAACCGGCAATCTGGATCGCGCCCGAGAACAGCAAGAGTTTTTCGGTCAGCGTGGTTTTACCCGCGTCGGGGTGCGAAATGATGGCAAACGTCCGGCGGCGCCGGGTTTCGTGGGCGTAGGTCACAAGGGGTCCTGAAGGTCGTGTGGACCGCCAAGGGGGTCCAATGATGGCCGGGCCCGTGCGGGCTGGCTAAAAAGGTGATTTTACCGGGCCAAGTGCGTCAGTCGCCAAAGCGCAGGCCAGCGGCTTGAGCCGGGCATACACTGCCCTGTATGAACGCAAACCTCATCCTCCTCACGCTCTGCCAAGGGCTGTTCTTCACCAACAACGTCACCTTCATCGCCATCAACGGACTCGTGGGTTTGTCGATGGCCCCCCTAGGCTGGATGGCGACATTGCCGGTCATGGGTTATGTGGTGGGAGGTGCGCTGTCCACCGGTTTGGTGGCCAAAAGCCAGTCGCGCTGGGGGCGCAAGGTGTCGTTTCAGCTGGGGCTGTTGGTGGCCTTGTTTTCGGCGCTGCTGGCCGCTTACGCCGCCTGGAGCCACAACTTTTGGCTGCTGGTGGCGGCCACGGTGATCGCTGGTTACTACAGCGCCAATGGCCAGTTGTACCGTTTTGCGGCGGCCGAGTTGGCGGCAGACGGCTTCAAGGAAAAAGCGGTCTCGCTCGTCTTGGCTGGTGGCTTGATCGGCGCCATCGTGGGGCCCAATTTGGCTTCACGCACCCGCACGCTTTACGAGGTGCCGTTTTTGGGCGCTTACATGGCGCTTGGCATCGTGGCGATTTTGGCCATGGTGTGCATGAACTTCATACGTTTTCCGGCCGTGCCCGCCAAAAAGCCGGGCGACAGCGCGGGCCGCCCTTTGCGCGAGATCATGCGCCAGCCGGTGTTCATTGTGGCGGCTGCCGCTGCAGCACTGAGTTACGGCGTGATGAACTTGCTGATGGCGGCCACCCCGCTGGCCATGCAGGTGTGCGGCTTCAGTTTTGACGACGCGGCGCTGGTGCTGGAGTGGCATGTGATCGGCATGTTCGCGCCGGGTTTTTTCACGGGGCACTTGATCAAGAAATTCGGGACCTTGCAGATCATGGGCGTGGGCGTGGTCATCAACTTTGTGTGCATCGCGATTGCTTTGTCGGGCGTGGAGTTGCACCAGTTCTTGATCTCGCTGTTCTTGCTGGGGCTGGGTTGGAACTTCCTGTTCACAGGCAGCACCACACTGGCCATGAAGGCCTGGACCCCGGCTGAAAAAGACCGGGGTCAAGCAGCCATCAACTTCTTTGTGTTCGCCACCATGGCGGTCACTTCGTTCGCATCTGGCGCCTTGGTCACCACACAGGGCTGGACTTGGCTCAACATCGGCTCGATCTTGCCCGTGGCCTTGACTGGCATGGCGCTGGTGTGGATGGTGCTCAAGCAGAGGGCTGAACAGAAAAACGCGCCAGCAGCCAGCGCTTGAGCGCGGTGAACACTTGGGCCCGGTAGAGGTCGTTGAAGATCTCGTGGTACATGGCTTCAAAACACTGGGCCTGCACCACGGCCTGAGGTGCGGCGTGTGCAAAGTCGGCGCTGGCCTGCGCGTTGACCAGCTTGTCTTGTCCTGCATACATGAGCAAGGTGGGTATTGGCCACTTTGCCGCATCGTGCAAGGTCTTCTCGCCGTTTTCCAAAATCCAAGCAGCCAAGCCCAATGAAATGCGCCGATGCACCAGCGCATCGGCCTTGTAGGCCTTAACCACATCGGGATCGCGCGACACAAACTCGACTTTCAGGCCGTTGTCGACGCGCAAATGCGGCACCACGCGGGGCAGCGTGGACAGCAGTATTTTCTGGAAAAAATTGGGAAAGGCCCCAAAGGCCGGAGACGACAACACCGCGGCATCTACCGAGCGCAGCTGTTCGGCCAAGGTGCGGGCCACCACCAAGCCACCCATGCTGTGGCCCAACAAGATGAGGGGCGTATCCACCAAGGCGGGACGCTGGCGTGTGTCGTCGATCACCCGGCACAAATCGGCTTGCAAGCTGCCCGGACGCAGCAGGTCGCCGCGTGGGCCTTCGGACTGGCCGTGGCCATGGTGGTCATAAGCCCGCACCGCAAAACCCCATTGGTGCAAGTGCGCCGCCACCTCGCCATAGCGCCCGGCGTGCTCACCCAGGCCGTGCACCAAGACCACCGTGCCCAAGAGTTGGCTGGCAGGCATGGCCCAGTCGTACGCCGCCAGTTGGCCAGCTTCGCCCTGCAAAGCAGAAACTTTGGGGCGTGTGACCGAGGGGTGCGATGTCACGTTCATCAAGGCATCCGCGCCATGACCTCGGCCACGGCAGCTGTGAGTTTTTTGGCATATGGCACATGCAAAAACTCGTTCGGTCCGTGGGCGTTGCTCTTGGGGCCGAGCACGCCACAAACCATCATTTGCGCTTTGGGGAAACCGGCACTCAGCATGTTCATGAGGGGGATGGTGCCGCCTTGCCCGATGTAGCCCACGCCCGCTCCAAAGTGCGCTTGGCTGGAACTGTTCAAGGCTTGCTCGAACCAAGGCAAGGTGTCTGGCGCGTTCCAGCCGGTGGCCCCACCGCCGCTTTCAAAGGTGACCTTGGCTTGGTAGGGCGCGTTGTCCTCGAGCAAGGCCTTCATCTCGGCCACGGCTTGCGCGGCGTCCACCAGCGGCGGCAGGCGCAGGCTGAGTTTGAAGGCGGTGTAAGGGCGCAGTACATTGCCTGCGTCTTTCAGCGCCGGAAAGCCTTCGGCCCCGGTCACGCTCAGTGTGGGCGTCCAAGTGCGGTTGAGCAGGGCTTGCGTGGGGTCGGTGGTGGTGGGCAGGGCAAAGGTGGTCGAGCCACCGCAGTCGTAGTGCGCCCATGGGAAACGCTTGTACACCTCGTCCCCCAAAATCGCTGCCGTGGCCTGCGCTTGCGCCAATCGCTCGGCAGGCACTTCGCAATGGAAGCTCGCGGGGAGCAGTCGGCCGGTGGCGCTGTCTTCGAGGCGGTCGAGCACTTGGCGCATGATGCGAAAACTCGAAGGCACCAGCCCCGAGGCGTCACCCGAATGGATGCCCTCGGTCAGGATTTGCACTTTCAGCGTGCCGCTGGCCATGCCGCGCAGGCTGGTGGTGAGCCACAGCTGGTCGTAGTTGCCCGCGCCGCTGTCCAGGCAAATCACCAAGCCCACATCGCCCATGCGGGTGCGCAGCGCGTCCACATAAGGTAGCAGGTCATACGAGCCGGACTCTTCGCAGGTCTCGATCAGGCCGACGATGCGCGGGTGCGGTGTCTTTTGGCTTTTGAGCGCTTGCACGGCGGCGATGCTGGCGTAGACCGCATAACCGTCGTCCGCGCCACCCCGGCCATAGAGCTTGCCGTCTTCGTAAACGGGGGTCCAGGGCCCGAGGTCGTTGCGCCAGCCGTTGAACTCGGGCTGCTTGTCCAGGTGGCCGTACATCAGCACCGTCTGGCCCGAGCCCTCGCTGGCCGCGCGGGTGGCGGCCACTTCAAAAAACATGACCGGCGTGCGACCGGGCAGCTGGATGATTTCGAGCGTGAGGCCCTCCACCTTCTGCGCCTCCACCCATTGGGCGGCGCGGCGCAGCACCGACTCGATGTGGCCATGCGCGGCCCAGTCGGCGTCAAACGCGGGCGATTTGGCCGGGATCTCGATGTAATTTTTCAGCTCGGGCACGATGGTGCTGTCCCAAGCTTGAGTGACGTCGTTCAGGGCGCGAACGCTGTCGAGCAGGTTGCCGGGCATTTCGCGGTGCAGGGGGGCGTTCATGGTGGGGGGCTCCTCGGGGCGACACAAAAGAAAAACACTGTAGCGCGTTTGGGATCGACTGGCCACGGCGTGCATTCACAGAGGTGACGCCAACGCAGCTGTCCTGGGGCAGGATCCCGGCACAATGGTCGGTCCACAACCGACATGGAGCACCCGATTGAACTTGACACCGTTGGTTCAGCCTACACCGTGGTCTGCGCTGCGCGTGGGCGGATTGGTTCTGGCCGCAGGCGCAGGCAGCCGCATGGGGAACCGTCCCAAATGCCTGTTGCAGCTGAACGGGATGAGCCTGCTGGAGCGGCAATTGCAGGCCTTATCTCAGGCGGGCGTGATGCCCCTTGGGGTGGTGCTGGGGCACCACGCAGAGCGCATCTTGCAAGAAGGGGTCTTGGCCCGTTGGTCGGCCCAGCCGGTGCACAACCCGCAGCCCGATGACGGCCATGTCAGCTCCTTGCGCATCGGCTTGAAGGCCTTGCCCGCCGGGCTGGACGCGGTGGTGGTGGCGCTGGCCGACCAGCCCTTGATCGATGTGCAAGCGGTTCAAGCATTGATGCAAGCTTTTGCCCAGCGACCGGCCGGCACGCAGCTCATGCAGCCGAGCGTGCAAGGCTTGCCCGGCAACCCGGTGGTGTTCTCTGGCGCGGTGATGGCACAAATTCTGGCGGGCGACCCCCAAATGGGCGCACGCCAATGGCAGCAGGCCCACCCCGAGGCCGTGCACCACTGGGAAACACCCCATGGCCTTTACCGCCTGGATGTGGACAATGAAGCAGACCGCCAAGCCGTTGAGCAGTTGACGGGGCAAAGCCTGCAATGGCCGCACGATTTGTACCACTGAATCAGAGGCACACATGAACAGCATCGACATTGACGTGATCCGCACCGCTCTGGACTGGCAAAGCCGGGGCCACCGTGTGGTCATGGGCACGGTGGTGCGCACCTGGGGTTCGGCCCCACGGCCCCCTGGCTCGCTCATGATCATCCGGGACGACGGCCAAGTGGCCGGATCGGTTTCGGG
>JBIKHW010000130.1:0-8485 GCA_044361935.1 Limnohabitans sp.
GTTTTTGGATGATGGATGCTGTGGCCAGTCACCTCAGCGAAATCGGCACAGCGGATTGGTTTGTGCTGGTTCGCGTCACAGTGCAGGGTACCCGAGCTACCATGGTTTACGAAGACGGCAACGGTCGTGAGCACGCCCGTCAAGAGATACCGTTCACTGACTTCCCTATAGCAGAACAAACTCTTTACGCTTGCTGGGACGGGGAGCATTGGGTGATCATGCTGCCGAGTGAATATTGAAGAATGGAATTTTCCTAAATTCCTAGACACTTTTCACAGCGCAGTGTGACTCTCCCCCTCGAACTCATGAGATCAGATTTGGGGGATGACTGCAATGCAGCGAAAGCGGTCGGTCAGCGTCAGAAGTGCAGTGACCGCTACAAATCGATACATTACTTTCGCAGGACATCAAATCTCATCGAGAACAAGGATTAGGTGAGGGTGAGCACCACCTTAAATAATCTGTAGCAGGTAAAACCGTAGAAATTTTCATAGTCAAAGTCAGATGCATCAACCAAAAGAATCGTAAACGTTTGCTCGAGAGGCATAAGCAAATATCAAGGACCAATTTATTTAGATACTGAAAATCCAATTGAGATCCTGTTGAAAACAGTGCACCTTAGTTATGCGGCCCAGACAAGACGCGCTAATCGCGATGCTTGCCAACTTGCCAACCATGGTCCTGCAGATGCTGCTTACCCACTTCGATGGGCTCTTCTTCCAGCGTGGTGGCCATGCTGTCATTCCAACGGTTCATGAAGCCAAACAAGGAAATCACGCCGGTGATCTCCACGATGTCATCGTCAGACCAATGTTCACGCATGCGTGCAAAAAGCGCATCGTCCACCTCATTGGGTGACGCGCCTGCCGCCAAGGCAAAGTCAAGCGCAACGCGCTCTGCTGGCGTGTAAAGCGAACTGGTGTTGTAGTACCAAATTTGATCAAACTTCGCTGGATCCACACCCAACCGCAATGCACCTCCGGCCGTGTGCGCCATACAGTATTGGCAACCATGGGCTTTGCTGGCCATAAAACCCAACAAGCGCTTGAATGAAGTGGGCACTGTGCTTTCCGGATCCCAAATGGAAGCAGCCAATTGGGCCAAGGCCATGACCATTTTGGGCCGACGTTGCATGATCAGAACACTGTTGGGCACAAACCCCAGTGATTTTCTGTACACGTTGAATGCGCCATCAAGTTCGGGCGAGGCAGATGGTGGTAAAGCTTCTAATCTGGACATGTTTTGGTTTCCTTACGTGTGGTGGGTCGTCGCCAATTCAATTCGTCGGTCCAATTTTCTGCACCGCATCGATCAGACGCTTGGCATCTTCGGCCCAGTATTTTTGAAACTCCGGTGTATCCATATAGGCCGATGAAGCCTGTTGGCGTAACAAACTGGCCTTGAATTGAGGATCTTCCATGGCCCCCCGAACGGCATCACGCAAAACATTGACGACTTCACCAGGCGTGCCGGCCGGCGCAAACAGCCCCGACCACAACTGGTAATCCGCATCAAAGCCTTGCTCCTTGAGTGAGGGCACGCTTGGGAAATCTGACCATTTTTCTGAACCCCATGCGGCCAAACCGCGAAGTTTTCCAGATTGCAAGTGGGGCAGTCCGACTGAGCGGGTCACCAACGAAACGTCCACATCGCCACTCAAGAGCGCCATCAACGCAGGAGGACCACCGTTGTAGGGGATGTGATTCATGTTGACACCTGCCGCGTGTGTGAACATGCTGGTCGCCACATGGTAGACGCCATAGACACCGGAGGATGCATAGGAAATTTTGCCTGGCTGTGCACGGGCATCATTGAGCAAGTCACGCAAATTTTTGTATTTGCTTTCGGCTCGCACCGCCAACATCATTTGGTCCATTGACAAGCGGGCAACTGGCATCAGCTGATTTAACTGGAATGCAGCGGGACGCTTGTTGATTCGCTCTTGCTCTGGATTGGTTGAGACGCTGGCCAAAGCAACCAAAAGGGTGTAGCCATCGGGCCTGGCATTGACCAATTGACCTGTGCCCAATGCCCCACCAGCGCCAGGACGGTTTACCACCACAACGCTTTGCCCCCACTTTTTTTCGAGGGCGGGTGCCAAGGACCGCGCAACTATGTCTGCCACACCACCGGGTGGAAAAGGCACCAAAAGCGTAACGGGTTTACTGGGGTATTTTTCTTGTGCCAAAACAAATCCGGGCAGCAAAGCAGCCGTTAATAAACCACCTGCTACTGTGATCGCAAATTGTCTTTTGTCCATCTCTTGTCTCCTATTCTTTAGTAGTGTTTTTTGGTGGATGATTACTGGTTAACATGTAACTACCAATTCCGACACTGCCTTCATATTAGCCTTGCTTTTTTTTCTTTAAATTGGTGCATTCACCTATCCACAACAAGTACTAGCCAATCCACCTTGCAGATTGGTTTTTATTGAATTTTTTTAAACTAGATAAATTGCAAATAATTGCCGAACACTCAATACACAGGCAAAACCACCATCAAAGGAGTAAAAATCTTGGACTCTCTCAGTGCCGCTTTATCAGCCATGTCTATGCGTGCGGGGGTCTTTTACAGCGGCAATATCTGCGGCTTACACGACTTTGAACACGACGTGTTCAAGGGGCACTTGCACCTGATTGAGCGCGGGCCCATCGTGCTGCAAACGCAGGGGCAAGCCGATGTGCACCTGAACGAGCCCACCGTGCTGTTTTTGCCGCGGCCACAATGGCACCGACTGGTGGCTGACGATAGCGCGGGTGCCGACGTGGTGTGTGGCACCATCGCCTTGGGTGGTGGCGTGCACAACCCGATCAGCGCCTCGCTGCCCGATGTCGTGCAGGTACCGTTGTCAGCCATGCCTGGCGTGGAGGCCTTGCTAGGCCTAATGCGGCAAGAAGCTTTTCAGGACCAGCCGGGCCGCCAGGCGGTGCTAGACCGCTTGTGCGAAGTGCTGATCCTGCAGCTTCTTCGCCACTGCATGGCGCAAGGTATTACCTCGGGCGGCCTGCTAGCTGGCCTGGCTGACGCCAAGCTAGGCAAGGCCCTACGCGCCATGCACAAGGAACCGGAACAAGACTGGGATTTGCCCAGCCTGGCTGCTGCCGCAGGCATGTCGCGGGCACGTTTTGCACACCACTTCAAGGCTGTGTTGGGCCACACCCCAGCGCAATATCTAAGCCAGTGGCGCATTCAAATCGCCCAGCAGCTGATGCAGCAAGGCCAAAGCATCCAGCAAGCTGCTCATGCCGTGGGCTATGGTAGCGCCAGCGCCTTCACACGGGCCTTTGTCCGTGAGCTGGGCATTTCACCGGGCTCCTGGTTGGTAACCACATCGCAAAATGGGTTAACCCCACAATACTGAGACTTCCAGTCAAGTGAATGAGTCTTTTGGGCACAGGCTCTCAAAAATTCACGCCTAAGATAATTTATCAAACATCTAGCTTGTCATGTACCCATCCGACTCTCCAAGTAGCTTGACCATCTGGTGTCTTTGCGCGGAATGGTGTGTGATTTGTCGTGAATTCAAACCTACCTTTTTGAACCTGCGATCTGTCCATCCAAAGCACCAATGGCGCTGGATAGAAATTGAGGATCATGATGAAGAGCTTTCCGATATCGAACTTCAGGGTTTCCCAAGCATCGTCATTGCAAGCAGCACCGGCCAGTGGTGCTTTGCAGGCACCATCGAACCACGAATCGATACTCTTTTACGAATTGTCAGGTCATCGATGTCTGGCGCAATGCGGCTCACGGCGACAGAAGCCAAAGACTGGCAAATGTTGCAAGGCCTTTGATGCCCTGTAAGTTGATGACCATAAAACAACTCATTTCCAACCATTCCGGAAAAATTTTCATTGGCACTTTTGTGCTGCTATTGGCATTTGGAAATTATTACTATCGCTGGCACCTCAAGCCACCCGTGCCGAAATACAAAAGTCAGTGTGAAAAAGAAAT
The DNA here is from genome assembly GCA_044361935.1 of Limnohabitans sp. GTDB lineage: Bacteria > Pseudomonadota > Gammaproteobacteria > Burkholderiales > Burkholderiaceae_C > Limnohabitans_A. Next base: position 3,955 of record JBIKHW010000130.1, read on the forward strand.
TGCCGAACTGGATCAGACCATCAAGAATCAGTATGGAACAGGTGCGCTTCGCGTGCTTAATTTGCGTGATGATGCACAGGTGACAGAAACCGAGATTAACGTTGCGCGAAGCATTCGCAGAAATGCAGTTCAACTTTTGCAAGCCCAACAACAAAGACTTTGTCTTGAGGACATGGCCAAGGCACGGCAAGTGATGAAAATGCGATAACGGTTTGCTAATGATCAACCGTCTCGACGCACCGTGCGTTTGTCGCGCAGGGTCATGAACTCTTCGGCCGATGTCGGGTGGATACCGATGGTTGCGTCAAAGTCGGCCTTGGTCGCCCCCAGGTTCAGGGCCAACGCCAAGCCCTGAACGATCTCGGGCGCGTCCGGCCCCACCATGTGCGCACCCAGCACGCGCTGGCTGGCGGTGTCGACCACCAGTTTCATCAAGGTTTTTTCGGGGCGGCCCGAAAGCGTGTGGCGCATGGGTTTGAAGCGCGATTCGTACACGTCGATCTCACCGTACTGGGCCAGCGCCGCATCTTCGCCCAAACCCACCGTGCCAATCGGCGGCTGGCTGAACACGGCCGACGCCACATGGCCCAGCTGCGCCGCTTGGCGCTGCCGGCCAAACAAGCTGCGGGCCACCGCCCCGCCTTGCGCCAGCGCCACCGGAGTCAAGGCGATGCCCTCGGTCACATCGCCCACAGCGTAGATGTGCGGTACAGCGGTTTGGCCAAAAGCGTCCACCTTCACACCCCGGCCCGGGGCTGCGCTCAAGCCCGCTGCGGCCAGATTCAGGCCTTCAGTTTGTGGTGTGCGGCCGGTCGCGTACATCACGGCATCGAAGTGCTCTGCGCCCGTCACAGCGCCATGCAGCTGCACCGCGATCTGGCCGTCGGCCATGCGTGCCAGTGAAGCGGCCTGGGTTTCGGTCAGGACGCGGATGCCCTTGCGCGCGATCTCTTCGTGCAGGTGCTGCGCCACCGCGCCATCGAAGCCGCGCAGCAACTGCGCGCCCCGGTGGATCAGCGTGACCTCGGCGCCCAGACCGTTGAAGATGCCGGCAAACTCCACCGCGATGTAACCACCCCCAACCACAAGCACACGCCGTGGCAAGCTGGGCAAGTCAAAGGCCTCGTTGGAGGTGATGGCGTGTTCGATGCCGGGAATGTCGGGCAGGGAGGGGGCGCCACCCGTGGCGATCAAAATGTGGCGCGCCGTGATGCGCTGGCCGTTCACGCTGAGCGTGTGCGGATCTTCAAAACGGGCATGGCCCTGAAAAATCTGCACGCCCGAGTTCTTCAACAGGTTTTCGTAGATGCCGCTCAAACGCGTGATCTCTTGCTCCTTTGCCGCCACCAAGCGGGGCCAATCGAAGGAGGCCGGGGGCACGGTCCAGCCAAAACCGGCCGCGTCTTCCAGGTCTTCGGCGTAATGCGAGGCCTGCACCAACAGCTTCTTGGGCACGCAGCCCCTGATCACGCAAGTGCCGCCGTAGCGAAAGCCCTCGGCAATGCCCACCTTGGCACCCAGGCTGGCCGCCACACGCGAGGCGCGCACGCCACCCGAGCCGCCACCGATCACAAAAAAGTCAAAGTCGTGTTGCTGCATGAGTTTTTTTCGTCCAAGAGTTCGTCTGATTCTGACAGGCCACGCCATGCATCACGCGTATGCGACCACACACGGTCAAGACCCTGAGACGAATGGTCAATGCCGAAGCGTGCTGGGCTTATACGATCACCACTCCTTCACACACACAATCCGGAGCCCCCATGACTCAAGCCTTCATCCAGAACCTCAAGCCGATTGACCACGCCAGCGCACAAGGCGCGCAAAAAGCCATCCTCGACACCGCCTTGGCGCAGGTCGGCTTCATCCCCAACATGTACGCCAACATGGCCCATGCGCCTGCCGTGCTCAGCACTTACTTGCATGGCTATGCCTTGTTCCGCAAAGAGTCTGGCCTGACCGCACCCGAGCAAGAGGTGGTGTTTTTGGCCGTGAGCCAAGCCAATGGTTGCACCTATTGCACCGCCGCGCACAGCATGATCGCCGACAAGGTCTCCAAACTCGCCCCCGACGCGCTGCAGGCCATCCGCGCAGGCCAGCCTATGGCCGACGCCAAACTGGCCGCGCTTTACGCCATGACCACCACCATGGTCAAAACCAATGGCCAACCCGACGCCGCCGCTGTGCAGGCCTTTTTGGCAGCGGGCTACAAAGAAAGCGACCTGCTGTACATCGTGCTGGCGATCTCGGTCAAGGTGCTCAGCAACTTCTCCAACCACGCCTTTGGCACCGTGGTGGACGAGCGCTTTGCGGCCTACAAAGTCGCCTGATACTCATCAAATCAACCGTCACTTTAGGCGCAGGCCTTGGCCCGGACATCCTCGACAATGTGCATCCTTCACCGGATTTTTGCCGCATGACACCCACACACGTTCCCGAACAATTTGACCGCACCATGGGCTGCACCGCGGCCGAGCTGATCAGCTGGTTGCCGCGCTCTTTGCCGGATGCCCAGCTGGCGGTAGACGCCACGGTCGGGCGCTGTGTGGCCAGCTGGCCCGAGGGCTCGCTGCGTTTGCAGTGGTCCCCCTTGCCCGATCGCTGCATCGCGCTGCTGCGCATTCCACAGTTGCAGGTGCACTTTGCGTTTCAGGGGCTGGACGATGCAGCGCGTTACGCACGGCAAAAATTCTTTGATATGCACACCCACCGAGGAGGTGGTTAAGTCATGGCCATTCAACTGGTTGTTTTCGATGCCTACGGCACACTGTTCGATGTATATTCGATCGGCGCACTGGCCGAAAAACTTTATCCAGGCCAAGGTGCGGCCCTGTCGATGCTATGGCGCGACAAGCAGATAGAGTACACGCGCCTGATCTCGCTGAGCGATCCCGACCCAAAGGGCAGCAAGCATTACCAATCGTTTTGGGACATTACGCGCGCGTCGCTACGTTATGCATTTGCGCGCTTGGGCCTGACACACACAGCAGCGAACGAAGACGTGTTGATGGCGCAATACGCAAAGCTAACGGCCTTCCCGGAAAACCTGAGCGTACTGCAAGCCTTGCGCCAGCGCGGGGTGGCCACAGCCATTTTGTCGAACGGCAGCCCCGAGATGCTGCAGTCGGCGGTGCACAGTGCGGGCATGAGCGAGTTGTTCCATGCGATCCTGTCCGTGGACAGCGTGCGCCAGTTCAAAACTACACCCACCAGCTACCAACTGGTGCAGGACCACTTTGGCTTTGCCCCCGCTGATGTGTTGTTCGTGTCAAGCAACGCATGGGATGCGCTGGGCGCAACCTGGTTTGGCTTCACCACGCTGTGGATCAACCGCCAGGGCCTGCCTCCGGAGGCCATTGGCCCTGCACCGCACTTTACGGGCACAGATTTGCGAGATGTGCACTCTCTAATTAATAATTAAATACGTGAATATAAAGTCTAATTTCTTGATATTTTTCTATTTGGAATGAATGATAGAGTTGCCCATAAACTTATGTAGATGGAAAATCCGAGTTCAGCCGTTAGGCGACTGACAAGGGCGAAGGTCTGGAGTGTGGCGTTTGCGGTCGGTCAGCTTCAGAAGTGCAGGGACCGCTATCAGCCTACAGCTGACAGGCAGTCATAAAAAAACTACTACCCACGTCCAAGGTGATTTACTGGTGACAGCGCTAGCTGACAATCGCAAGCTGATTGAAGCGTGAGACAACTTGAATGCACGGTATGGGCGCGGCTCAGTCAAGGTGTCAACTCAACGCGCCTACTCAGTTTGGTAGATGAAGTCGGAGCGTAAATATCCAAACTACGGAACTATTTGGGATGACCCGCCGATCATTTAGCCCTTTGCAATTTCAGGCGCTTTAGCTCAAATTTGGACCTACTTGGATGCTGTGAAAACCGTACATGGCCCAAAGCAGCCACCGGGCGTCTTGCGCATTTGGCGCCCGAATTTCCGTGGCAATGATCTGACTTCGTCCGTTGACCTTGACCCTGACTGATGCTTTGTATGTGCGCATCAAGTACTTATCCAGATCCCAAAAAGACCTGTCTGATCGACTGATTGGCATAGGAATTGATCCAAGCAAGGATCTGCATGCCTGCGGCATCAGGTGGCTGCGCCACTTCAAGATCCCATTTGGATCGGGTGTTTTTTCTATTCAATGAGTGAAATTACTATATGCATGTGACTTTTTTTCGTAATTGCCGAAATCTATGAAAAGGCGCTAAATACATGTGAAATCCTGGATTTCCGCCATCAAGGAGTGTGCGCCCCGTGATCAAAGTCACCGTTCATGATTCTGTCGAGACTGCTTTGCAAAAGGCGTTTCCTAGGCCAGCAGCCTCAGCCGCGCGTGCATTGGCTAAATACGTTGCTGTTGTCGAGTCCATGCTGTTCGATGCTTTGCAGCATGGCAGAACCCCTGAACAACTCAAGTTTGATTTGTACGCGGTTTCCATGGAGCAACTGGCCAACAAGGGAGGGCAAATTGGGCCTAAAAAGGTTCGTATGCACAAATGGCTGCGAGAAAACAATTTG
>JBIKHW010000131.1:0-8462 GCA_044361935.1 Limnohabitans sp.
CAGCGAAAGCGATTGAAAGATCGACGTCAGTTTGAGGCCGGGTTTTCACGGGCTCACATTCGCCTTGGTCGCCGCTAATATCCATACTTAAGGAGAAACGAATGAAGAAACACCTGCTGTTCATGTCCGGTCTGCTGGCTTGTACCCTGAGCTGGGCCGACATCAAGGTGGTTTACCACCTGAGCGAAGGCATCCCCCAGGCATCACGGGCCATGGGCAACATCCGCAACCACTTGGCTGCCGATCCCAAAGTCAAGATTGTGGTCGTCGCACATGGCTTGGGCATTGATTTTTTGCTCGACGGTGCGACCAACCAGATGGACCAGCCTTTTGCGGGCGGTGTCAGTGACTTGGTCAATAAGGGCGTGGAATTCCGTGTGTGCAACAACACCCTGGTGTCCCGCAAAATTTCAGCCGACAAGCTGCTGATGGAGGCCAAAGTGGTGCCTGCTGGCGTGTCCGAAGTGGCCACATTGCAAGCCAAACAAGGTTTTGTGTACCTGCGCCCCTGATGGCGTTCCAATTTGATCGATTTTGACGAGGAAAACCCATGAAGATTCAACACGCTTTGACAGCGGCCGCCCTGGTTGCCCTGTCTGGCCTGGCCCAAGCCCAGGTCGATCCGCTGCATGTGCGCAGCTGGGCCGCATCGTGCGCGGCATGCCACGGCACCAATGGCCATGCCCAACCCGGCATGATTGCTTTGGCGGGTGTACCCAAAGAAGTCACCATTCAGAAAATGCTGGACTACAAAGCCGGTCGCGTGCCTGCAGCCACCATCATGCACCAGCTCGCCAAGGGCTATTCCGACGAGCAAATCGCCGCCATTGCGGGCTACTTTGCCGCCCAGAAGAAATAAGGAAGAACTGCCATGCAACGTCGTCATTTTTTGCAGACTGGCTCCGCTTTGGGCGCCATGGGACTGGTTTCGGGTTGTGCCACCGTGGGTGGTGGCAGCGGCCCCAAGGTGGTGGTCATTGGCGGGGGCTACTCCGGTGCCACGGCCGCCAAATACCTGCGCATGTGGTCTGAGCACAAGATCCAGGTCACTTTGGTCGAGCCCAGCGATGCCTTCATCTCGTGCCCCATCTCCAACCTGGTGATCGGTGGCAGCAAGACCATCGCCGATGTCACCACCCCCTACGACAACCTGACCAAACGTCACGGCGTCAAGATCATCAAGGATCGCGTCAACACCATCGATGCCGACAAACGCATCGTCAAGCTGGCCGGTGGCACCGAGCTGACTTATGACCGCCTGATCGTCTCGCCCGGTGTGGACTTCATGTGGGAAACCCTGCCCGGCATGAACAAAGCTGGTGCCAAAGACAAAATCATGCACGCCTGGAAGGCCGGCGCACAAACGCTCACCCTGCGCAAGCAACTCGAAGCGATGCCCGATGGCGGCGTGTTTGCCATGTCCATCCCGCTGGCCCCTTACCGCTGCCCCCCCGGCCCTTACGAGCGTGCTTGCCAAGCGGCCGAGTACATCAGCAAGGCCAAGCCCAAGAGCAAAGTGCTGATCCTGGACGCCAACGACGACGTGACTTCCAAGGGCGCGCTGTTCAAAAAAGCCTGGTCTGAGCGTTACAAGGGCATCATTGAATACCGTGGCAAACACAACGTGACCGATGTCGATGCGGCCACCAACACCTTGAAGTTCGAGTTCAACGAAGACATCAAGGCCAGTGTGCTGAACGTGATTCCTTCCATGCGTGCCGGTGATATCGCCGTCAATGCAGGCCTGGCCACCGCCAACAAGCGCTGGTGCGAAGTGGACTTCCTCACCTTCGAATCCAAGGCTGCCAAAAACGTGCACGTTTTGGGTGACTCGATCCAGATCGCGCCGGGCATGCCCAAGTCGGGTCACATGGCCAACCAGCACGGCAAAACCTGCGCCGCTGCTGTGGTGGCTTTGCTGATGGGCAAAGAAGTCAACCCCATGCCCATCTACAACAACACCTGCTACAGCTTTGTCAGCAGCAAAGACGTGGTTCATGTGGCCAGCGTGCACAAGTACGACGCCGAGAAGAAGACCATGCTGACCGTGCCCGGCTCGGGCGGCGTGTCCAGCGTTGCCAATGAACTCGAAGGTGTATACGCCTTGTCTTGGGCGCAAAACATCTGGGCCGACACATTGGCCTGATGCCCCCGGCGCGTGGCGACTTGCCACGCCACAAAAAACGCCGCAGTCCAGACTCGCGGCGTTTTTTTTGCTCAGAAAGCGCTGGCTTGTAGCCAACTCAGATGGGCCAGCCCATGCTGCGGTTGATGCGCCAGGCCAGGCCCGCGCCCAGCCAGATCGCGATCAGGGTCAGCCAGGCCGTGAGCGAGAACACCGAGCCTCCGGTCATGCCCGCGCCCACCGTGCAGCCGCCCGCCAGCACCGCGCCAAAACCCATGAGCACTGCGCCAATCAGGTAATGGCCCAGTTTGTTTTCGGTCTTGAAGCCCTCGAACTTGAAGTCGCGCCCAACCAGAGCGCCCAGCAAAGAGCCCAAAAAGGTGGCAGGCAGCAAACCCGCATCAAAGCCCAGGCTGGGTGATGTGGCGCTGGACAGCACCCGCATCAGCATCTCGGCCGAGGCACCGCTGAAACTCAGGCTTTGGATCTGCACCGCTTCAAACGATTGCGAGGCAATCGACTGCGTCAGGCCCCAGCCCAGCGCGATGCTCAGGCCCACAGCGATGGCCCCCAGCGCCAAGCCCCATCGGCGCTGGTGCGTCTTGAAGAAAAAGTAAAACCCGGTGCCCATAGCCAGCAGCGCCAACACCAGCCCACCCGTGGGGCCGACGCCCGACAGCTGCAGCAAGTCTCGCCCGGGCCCGCCATCGATGGGCCACCAGCTGGCCATGGCCTGGCGCGCTGGGGCCAGCCAGCCGGCAATGCTCGCTTGCACTGTGACCGCAAACACCAGGCCCGCGAGCAGGGCGCGCAAATTGCCATTGGCCGACAAAATCAGCAAACGGCTGGCGCAGCCGCGCGTCAAAATCATGCCCGCACCAAACAACAAGCCGCCCATGACTGCGCCTGAGACGCTGCCCAGTGGCCCAATGTAGCGGGCATCGGCGGGCTGGAGACCGCCCAGCCACACCAGCGCCTGCACGCCCACCAGTGCCGAGCCAAAAGCGAGCCACCAAACGCTGAAACGGTCACCTGTCTGGCCTTCACAGCACTCCACCACGGCTGCCCGGGCACAAACCCGGGTGCGCTGGGCCGCCAGGCCAAAGATGAAGCCCACCAATGCACCCGCCATCGCCAGTACATTCGAGTCTCCCCAGGTTTCGATCAAGCTTGCGAGATTCATGGATTTCTCCAATAATTCATTGATTTCTTATATTTAAAATGCGACATCTGGCGACGCGTCAGCCCGCCACGCAAAACTCGCTATTGTCCACGGTCCGCAATTCATGGCTTTCAACCTGACTATGTTTTCCTCGTCTGAACTGCGCCGTCGTGACTGGCTTTTACGGGTGGGGGTATCGCTTGCGGCCACACCCGTTTGGGCCCAATCGGGCCGTGCAGCCACCTTGCCTGCCGCCCAATCCTTGCCCGACGAACTGGCCCGCGCCCTGAAAAACAAGCAGCCCTTGATCGTCATGGTCAGCTTGGACGGCTGTGTGTTTTGCCGACAAGCCCGGCAAAGCCACCTCTCGCCCATGGCGCTGGCAGGCGCGGTCATCGTGCAGGTGGACATGCGCAACAACCAGCCTGTGCTCGACTTTGCGGGCAAGCTCACCAACCACGACGAACTGACCCGGCGGTGGAAAGTCTCCATCACCCCCACGCTGCTGTTTTTTGGGCCCGGGGGCAAAGAAGTGGCCGAGCGCATGGAAGGCGCCTACCTGCCCGACTTTTACGGCCCCTATCTTGAAGACCGCATGGCCCAAGGACGCAAGTTTCTTTAAACCCCAAGCGTCAGCTGGTCGCACGGTGCACATGCTAGATTCAAAACATGATCCCCATCCATATTGACTCGGCCTGGAAAGGCACCTCGGACTGCCGCAACTGCGGCATCCGTGACATAGTGCTCTTTGCGGACCTGAACGAACAGGACTTTGGCGAAATCCACACCCCCATCGACGACATGGTGTTCGCGCCCGACACGGCGCTGTACACCGAAGGTCAAACCGCCGTGGGCGTGTTCACGCTGCGCAAAGGCATGGTCAAGCTGGTGCGGGCCACCGCCGACGGCCGCGAACGCATCGTGCGCGTGCTGCGCCCGGGCGACGTGATCGGCCTCGAAGCCCTGGCCACCGCCCGATACGACAGCGAAGCCATCGCCTTGGTCGAAGCCCAGGTCTGCCGCATTCCTTTGTCGGTGCTGCACCATTTGTCGGGCAACTCACCGCGCCTGCACAAACGCCTGATGCAAAAGTGGCAACAAGCCCTGAAAGACGCCGACGACTGGCTGGCCGACCTGAACTTCGGCTCGGCCCGCCAACGCGTGGCCGCCCTGGCCCTGAAAATGCGCGACCCGGACCAACCCGGCATCACCTCGTTTTTTGCACGCGACGACATGGGCGCCATGCTCGACATCCAACTCGAAACCGTCAGCCGCGAAATCAGCGCCCTGGTGCGCGACGGCGCCCTCAAGCCTTGCGACAAACAAGGCAGGCGCTATGAAATTGCGAACGAGGCGCTGTTGATGCGCTGAGCCAGCGCAGCGCGGCCGCCGCGTCACTCGAGCGCCCCGGCAACACAAAAAAACCCACGCCAAAACCCGTGGGCTTTTTTTGCGTCAAGAGGCGGCGCTCATTGATCTCAGCACAGCTGGAGGCCCACGGTGATTTACACAGTTCATCACTTTTTTGAACAGTTGTCGTTTTTTATCATTTGGACGCACGTGACTTTGTTGCATTGACAAAAGCAGCAACATGATTTTTACTGTTGATCATCCAGTCGTTAATTGTCAGCTCACCAAGACCAAAAGGAAATCAACAATGTCCGTTTCCATTCGATCCGTTCTTGCCGCTACTGCCATGGTGGTAGCCGCTGTGGGTGCCAATGCACAGTCCGACTGGCCCAATCGACCTTTAAAGTGGGTCGTTCCTTTTGCCCCTGGCGGGCCAACCGATGCGATCTCGCGGGTGCTGTCTGCGCGTTTGGCTGAGTCGCTGGGTCAAGGCGTGGTGGTTGAAAACCGTGCCGGGGCTTCGGGTGCCATTGGTTCGGAGTTTGTCGCTCGCGCTGCGCCCGACGGTTACACGATCGTCTTTGGCACACAAAGCACACATGCGTCGAACCTTATTTTTTTCCCCAACATGGCCTTCGACCCGATTCGTGACTTCCAGCCTTTGACGCTGGTTGGCACCGCCTGCCTGGCGCTGATTGTGCCGCCGAGCGTGCCGGCGACCAACGTGCGTGAGCTTGTCGATTGGTTGGCGAAGCAGGCTGGGGCCGCCAGCTACGGAACCGCTGCAGCGGGCAGCTCGCAGCACGTGGCGGCCGAGTTGCTGCTGCGAAACAGCAATGTCAAAGCGACCCATGTGCCTTACAAAGGCAGCGGTGCTGCCATGCCGGATCTGCTCGCTGGGCGCATCAGTTTCATGTTTGACAACTTGCCCTCATCTTTGCCTTTGGCTCGCTCCGGCAGGGTGCGGGCACTGGCTCAGACGTGCGCCAAACGCTCGCCTGCTGCCCCCGATTTGCCCACCATGGTGGAAGCCGGTTTTAAGGACTTTGTGATCGAGGGCTGGTATGGCGTGTTTGCTCCAGCCCGCACGCCACGCCCAATTGCTGAGAGATTGTCGGCGGAAATCAACAAGGCCTTGCGTCATCCGGAATCAATCGAGCGTTGGAAGACTTTGGGCTTTGACCCGATCGGCAGTAGTCCCGATGCGCTGGCCGAGCGGCAGCGCGGCGACCTCGATTACTGGCGCCGCATGATTGAATTCACTGGCGTGAAGGTCGAGTAAAGCCATGTTTGATTTCGATCTGAAAATTACGGGCGGGATGCTGGTTGACGGAACTGGCAGTCCGCGACGCCAAGCCGATGTCGGCGTGAAGGACGGACGTGTCGTGGCGATCGGCGATGGGCTAGGAACAGCGCGGCAGACGCTGGATGCGCAGGGCTTGGTGGTTGCACCGGGCTTTGTGGACATCCACACCCATTACGACGCCCAGGTGTTGTGGGACTCAGAGCTGACGGTCTCGCCCTGGCACGGGGTGACCACAGCGGTGTTGGGCAACTGCGGGTTTGGCGTCGCGCCGACCCGACCGGAGCACCGTGATTTGATTTTGCGCACGCTGGAGCGTGTCGAGGGCATGAGCTTGTCGGCGCTGGAGGAAGGGCTGGGCAGTCCATGGCCTTTCGAGACCTTTACGGAATACATGGACCTGCTGGAGCGCACAGCTTTGGGTATCAACGTGGCCGTGATGGTGGGGCACACGCCGGTGCGTTTGTGGGTGATGGGCGATGAGGCCACAACGCGAGCGGCCACAGCTTCGGAGGTGGCTCAGATGCGGGCACTGGTTCGCGAGGCCATGGAAGTAGGTGCCGTCGGTTTTGCCACATCGGTCTCCAAGGTTCATGTGGGCTATTCGGGCAGACCCGTTCCAAGTCGGCTGGCCGACTTCGAAGAAATGCTGGAGCTTGCGCGTGCAGTTGGCGAGTCTGGTCATGGCTTGATCCATTACAACGTTGGTCGCGAGCCTCTGTGGCAAGCCTACGAACAACTGCATGCCGTCAGCGGCAGGCCTGTTGTATGGACGTCGCTTCTGGCAGGCTCTCTGGGGCCGGGATCGCACCGCGCACAGCTTGAGCAGGCCGCTCAGCAACGCTTGCGGGGTTTGCCCATTCACGGTCAAGGTGCCTGCCGGCCCATACAGTTTGAGTTTGACTTTCGCTCACCCGTCGTGTTTGACACTTGGGCCTCTTTCGAGTCGGTTCGTCTTGCCGACAATGAGGCGCAGCGCCGTGCCGTTTACAGCGATCCGGTTTTCCGCGCCCGGCTCAAACGCCAGGTTGCCGGTCGTGGTCCGGACGACGCTTGGTTTGCCGGTAAAGAAGCGGAAGGCGACACGCGAAGGGCATCTTTCCGAGAGATGGTCGTTTCTGGGGCGGAGGATTCAAGCCTGCTCGAACGCAAGCTGGTTGATTTGGCGCAGGAGCGGCAGGTCGATCCTGTTGACCTGATGTTGGATCTGGCCCTTGCCAGCAATTTGCAAATGCGCTGGCGAATCGCGCTTCTCAATTTTGATGAAAGTGAAGTCAGCGAGATACTGGCCGACCCCCATGTGGTGTTGGGCCTGGGCGACGGTGGCGCGCACATGAGCCAGTTGTGCGATGCGTGTCATCCGACTTATCTTCTGGGCCATTGGGTTCGTGAACGCGGTGCTTTGAGTCTGGAAGAGGCTGTTCGGCGTCTGACCTCGCACCCGGCCGATGTGTTTGGCTTGCATGACCGTGGACGGGTGGCTTTGGGGTTGCCCGCCGATCTGGTTGTTTTTGATCCTGACCGGGTCGATGCGGGTCCGCTGGAGCGGGTCTACGACCTGCCTGCGGGACAAGACCGCTTGATCAGTCGGGCCATTGGCATCGAAGCCGTTTTTGTGAACGGTCAGCGCTTGGGCTCGCAGCCTCAAGCGGCCGGCAGGCTGCTGCGTCAGCGGTCCAATGCCTCTGTGTGAGTTGGTTTGATCCCCAATCCAGCCAACAACGACACAGTCGGCCGTTGATGGGGCAGCTGGTGTGATTTTCCGCTCGAATTCAAGGTACCTAACGCCGCGAATCTTGCTGCCCTGCAAGATTCGCGCGCCATGATGTCGGCACGTCGAGATCATGATTGATCTGCATCAAGCCGTTTGAGTTTCAAGGTGCCAAGATGCGGCCTCTGCAAGAGGAGACACCATGCCAACCAACCCCGCCCCCACTTCAACCTGCGTTTCAAACTCGGCGCTGAGCCGCCGCCAGTGGTTGCTGGGCTCGGCAGGCGCTGCCGTTTTGGCCAGCGCCGCGCCCGCTGCCTAGGCGGCCAAAACCAAAACGCTGGCGCACATCGTGATTTTGGGTGGTGGCTTGGGCGGCATTGCCGTGGCCAACCGGCTCCATGCCTTGCTCGACGGGGCCAAGATCACCCTGATCGACCGCAAGGAAGAACACAACTACCAGCCCGGTTACACCCTGGTGGCCACGGGCGTGTGGCCCGTGAGCAAGGTGCGCGACCGCAATGCCGACTTTCACCCGCCCCAGCTCAATTGGATCAAGGACATGGTCAGCGAGCTGGACCCGGCCAGCAACACGGTGGTCACGGCATCGGGCCAGCGTGTCTCATACGACTATCTGGTGGTGGCCATGGGCACGCACCAGGACTGGTCGCTGATCGAGGGCATGGATGTGAACGCGATTGGCCAAAAGGGCGTGACCAGCGTCTACCCCAGCCCCGAAGCAGCGCAGGCCACTTGGGCCAGCATGGACGCGTTTCGGCGCAAAGGTGGCAACGCGGTGCTGACGCTGCCG